>CAITQY010000472.1 GCA_903894655.1 uncultured Gemmatimonadota bacterium | reverse complement strand
TTCGCGCACGAGCACGGCGGAGTTGTTCGACTTGCCGCGCTGCGGATTGGTCTCGAACCAGTTGCCCGTCTTGGCCGCCGCCATTTCGTCGTCGTCCGACGAAAACAGGCAGATGGTGGCCGAGCGACGGATGCCGCCGGAGAGCACGGCGACCGCGACGTGCATCATGATGTCGTACACTTCGATCGGACGGAGCGCACGGCCCGGCACCTGATCGAGCATGCGTTCGGCCGCCAACAGCGCCTTCTTGAGCGGCAAGTGACCCGGCGCGCGACCACCCGAGGTGCGCAGCTGCTGGCCACGCGAGCGAACGGCGCTGAAGTTGAACTCGACCTTGGTGCCGTTCACGTACGAGCGGATCAGCGCATCGAGGGCATCCGCCCATCCTTCGAGCGTGTCGGGCACCATGTAGTGCACCACCGGCAGCTCGTTCTCCGCCGCCCGGAGCGGGAAGGTGGGGAGCTGCGCCACGTGCTGCTTCTGCACGCTGAAGCCGACGCCCGTGCCCGACATCAGCAGGAAGAAGGATTCCTTGAACGCGTCGAGCCGGTCCATGTGCGTGAACGCGCAGTTGAACATGCGGGCGTTGTTCGCCTCGATGGCCCGGCCGCCGAACTGCAGCGAGCGCATGGAGGGCAGGATCGCGCGACGCTGCAGCGCACCCTCCGTTTCCGCCATGAGCGCGCGCATCGTCCGTCCACCGAAACCGGCCACTGGCAGGTCTACGCGGTCGGCGAAGTGGTCGCGGTGCATGTCCATTACGCGCGTGAACGCTTCCGACGGCGTTTCGCGGCGACCCAGATCTTCCCGGTAGCGCGAATAGCGCGAAAGGAAGATGTAGTCCTGCAAGCCGTTCTCGGCGTGCACGTTGATGCGCTGCTGGGCGCGGGCGGCGCGATACAGCACGTAGCGCTTGGCGATGTCCCAATGCCCGCGGGCGGCGATCATCATTTCGACGATGTCCTGGATCTCTTCGACCGTGGGGACATGGTCTTGGGCCCGACGCTCGACGGTGTTCACCACGAGCTGCGTGATCGCGCAGACATCCGCGAAGTCGCTGAAGCCGAGGCCGAAGCGGTGGGCCGCATCGTCGTGCGCCGGGTTGGGCGCATCGTCGTGACGCGACGCATAGAACGCGAGGGCGATGGCGCGGGTGATGCGCTCCGGATCCCACGGGGCCGAGTGGCCGTCGCGGTTGACGACCTGCGTGATCGCCTTCATTCCGGCGGTGTCATAGCTGGCTCGAGACTCGGAACTGCGGGGGGCGACGGACGTAGCCAAGTGTGCCTCCTACGGGTGAACCAGCGATTGAATGCACACCCCCGAGGACCTACGCTTCCCCCCCCGGCGGACAGGCCAGGCGACGAAAAGGACTCCTTGCCATGCGCAGCAAGGAGTCCAGCGGAGCCGGCGCCCATCGAGTGAAGGGCACACAGCAATCCCCGGCGTGCCCTCCCTCGAGGGTGCGCGCGGACTCCGGTAGATGGTAGGTCTTCTGGCTCGGGATTCGTCCTCCGGAGCGGCCTTCCCGTGTACCCAGTACATGAGTACACAGTGGCGTGCAGCTCCTTCGTCCTCCCTTACAGCGGCGGGGCCGCCCCGGAATCGCACCGGGTTCCCTCTTAGCGCCGACCCCAGCCTCAGGATCGGTGACCACATACCTATGTCTTGAAACGGTTGCCTGCTGTCACGAACAGCAGCGGAAGGACCAATTTCCAGCCAGAGCGCGATTAAGTCAATACTTGTTTCCTTACACATGCATCAAATTTCGCCGAATCCCGCGCCCCGATGCCGGTCGTGACCGGCATCGGGGCGTCAGCACGTCGCTACATCGCGATCTTCTTCCCCTCGAGCTTCTTTTTCTGCTCGCGGAGATGCTCTTCCAGCTTGAGGCGCGGAATGCCCTTGGCCAGCCACTCCGGGGCCTTCTCTCCCTTCAGGTAGCTGTCCCAGTACTCCATGAGCCGGAGATCGTAGTCCTTGCGGTTCTTGAGCTGCGCCAAGCCGTGATTCTCGCCCACGTACTCCAGCAGGATCACGTCCTTGTCGAGCTGGCGGAGCGTGTTGTAGAACGTGATGCCCTGATTGAAATCGACCGCGCCGTCCTTGTCATCGTGCAAGATGATGAGCGGCGTCTTCACCTTGTCGGCGAAGCGGTTCGGTGAATTGCGCTCGTAGGCGTCCTTGTTCTCCAGGAAGTTGCCCTTGAAGCGACCCTGCGAGCTCTGGAAAATGCCCTGGTTCGTGCTGCCCGAGTTCCAGTACACCGAGCTATACATGCTCACCATGTCGGTGAGGGGCGCGCCGGCCACAGCGCTCTTGAAGATGTTGGTCTGGCCGATCAGGAACGCCGTCTGGTAGCCGCCCCACGAGTGACCGTGCAGCCCCACGTTGGCCGAATCCACGACACCCGTCTTGATGGCCGCCTTCACCGCCGGCACCACGCTCCACACCGCGCTCATGCCCGGATCGTTGAGCTTGTACACGATGTCCGGCAAGAACACCGCGTAGCCGCGAGAATTGTGCACGCCGATGAGGGCGTTCGGCGAGCTCGAGAAGTTTGGCGAGTAGAAGCTGTTGAGGTTGTCCGACTGCAGTTCGTAAATGAACACCAGCGTCGGATACTTCTTGCCTTCTTCGTAGCCGGCTGGGAGGTAGAGCGCGCCCTGCAGCGAGTCGCCCTTCTCGGTTACGTAGTTCACAATGCGCGAACCGGCCGACCACGCCACGCCGTTCAGGTTCGGGTTCGCATCCGACAGGCGCACCGAGTCGGCAATCGCGCCGTTGCCGAAACTCACGCGCCAGTAATCGGGGAAGCGCGTGGACGTCTGAATTGACGACACCCACACCTCGGCGTCGC
>CAITQY010000471.1 GCA_903894655.1 uncultured Gemmatimonadota bacterium | reverse complement strand
GGCCAAGGGCGGCGGCTCGGAGAACAAGTCGAAGTTCGCCATGCTCAACCCGAATGACTCGATCGTGGACTGGGTCATGAAGACGGTGCCCCTCATGGGCGCCGGCTGGTGCCCACCGGGTATGCTCGGCATCGGCATCGGTGGCACGGCGGAGAAGGCCATGCTCATGGCGAAGGAATCGCTGATGGAGCACATCGACATGACGCAGCTCAAGGCACGCGGTCCGCAGAACAAGATCGAAGAGCTGCGTATCGAGCTGTGCGACAAGATCAACGCGCTTGGGATCGGTGCGCAGGGCCTCGGTGGTCTTTCCACCGTGCTCGACGTGAAGATTTTCGATTACCCCACGCACGCCGCGTCGAAGCCGATCGCGATGATCCCGAACTGCGCCGCCACCCGTCACGCGCACTTCACGCTCGATGGCAGCGGCGCGGTGACGTTGCCGGTGCCGAGCCTGTCCGACTGGCCCAATGTCACCTGGCGCCCCGATGTAAACGCCAAGCGTGTGGACCTCGACACGCTCACCCCCCAGATCGTGGCCACGTGGACGGCTGGCGATCGGCTGCTGCTCAGCGGCAAGCTGCTCACCGGTCGCGACGCGGCCCACAAGCGGATTGCCGATCTATTCGCGAAGGGCGAGGGGCTGCCCGAGGGCGTCGACTTCACCAATCGCGTGATCTACTACGTGGGCCCGGTCGATCCGGTGCGCGATGAAGCAGTGGGCCCTGCCGGCCCCACCACGGCCACGCGCATGGACAACTACACGGAGATGATGCTGGCCAAAACGGGGCTGATCTCGATGATCGGCAAGGCCGAGCGTGGTCCGGTCGGGCTCGAAGCGATTCGCAAGCACAAGGCCGCGTATCTGATGGCGGTGGGTGGCGCGGCCTATCTGGTGTCCAAGGCGATTCGCTCGTCACGCGTGGTGGCGTTCGAGGACCTGGGCATGGAGGCGATCTACGAGTTCGAGGTGGAGGACATGCCGGTCACGGTGGCGGTCGATGCGGCCGGCAGCAACGTGCACGAGACCGGCCCGCGCGAATGGCAGGAAAAAATCCGACATCTGCCGATCCTGGCCGGGTAGAGAACGCGGGGGCGGTCCAATCGGATCGCCCCTCTTTTTTCCGGTGCAGCCTGTATGTTCGGGCGATGCACCTCATTGTCCGGACACTCCTCGCGGCCGTTGCGGCGGTCACCCCCAGTCTGCTCGCGGCGCAGGGTACACCCGCCCGTACGCCGCTCACCATCGAGCGGATCACTGCGGGGCCGACGCTCACGGGGATGGCCCCCTCGTCGCCCAGCTGGTCTCCCACTTCGCAGATGGTGGCCTTTCTCTGGAGCGATGCGGCGCACCCCGATCGGTCGCTCTGGTTGGTGGACCGTGCGGGCACGGTGCCGCGCCGCCTGCTGCCTGCCACCAGCACCGGGCGCGTTGGCGAATTCGTGTGGACGCCCGACGGGAGCGCGATCGTGTTCGTGCAAGGCGACTCGCTTTGGCGCGTGGCGATCGCACCCGCCGCACGAGCGGCAGCGGCGTCGGCGGCGCCCATTCCGCTGCCGAGCGGCATTGGCGAGGTCAGCGAACTCGCGATCTCGCCCAACGGCGCCACTGTCTCGTTCCTGCGCGATGGTGACCTCTGGCTGCTGCCGATGACTGGCCAGACGCCGCAGCGCGCCACCAACGTGGCGGTCGCGCCGCTCGGCACGATTGCGCTGGGCACGTACTACGGCCGCGAGGTGGAAATCGGCGGCGCCACGTGGAGCGGCCCGTCACCGGCGTATGCGTGGTCTCCCGATTCCCGCACCATCGCGGTGCACTACGTGGACCGACGCGGCGTGCCGCGGTTCAGCATGCCGTACTATCTCGGCGACACGGTGCAGATGAATACGCTGCGCCGTGGCGCTCCCGGTCAGGCGAATGAAGTGCGGAAAATTGGGTTGTACGATGTCACAGCGAAGACGCTGGCGATGGTAGAGCTGCCCGACTCCAGCCGTACCCGGATCGTGAATTTCGCGTGGTCGACCACCGGCACGCTGATGATCGATCGCGAGAGTGATGATGCGATCGACCGTACGATTCATGTGCTCACCGTGGCCACGCCGACGCCCCGCGTGGCGGGGACGGACCGCCGCGAGACCCGGGTGTACAACGACATTGCGTCGGCGTGGAGCGCCGATGGCCGGAGCATCGTGCTGACAGGCGATCTCGATGACCGGTATCGCCTGTATCGCGTGGTGCCGGGTGATGCGGCCCCCGTGGCGCTCACCTCGGGCCCGCACGATGTGGCCGGCGCCGGTGTTCCGCGTGGCGCCACGCAGAGTATCGACTACGTGAGCTCGGCCCCGCGCCCGTCGGAACGTCACGTGTTCCGCGTGGGCGTTGGCGGTGGCGTGTCCCAGCAGCTCACCACCATGCCGGGCACGCACGCGCCGTTCGTGTCGCCCGATGGACGCACGATCGCGCTGTTGTCATCGAGTGATCTGCTGCCCACGGAGCTGTATCTGCTTGACGTGCGCCCCGGTGCGGTGGAACGTCGCATCACCACGTCTACGACACCGGCGTTCGCGACGGTGCCGTGGATCGCGCCGCAGTATCTCAGCATCACGAATGGGACCGACACGCTGCCGCTGCGCATTCGCGTGTTCTATCCGCCCAACATCGACTCCACGAAGCACTATCCGGTGCTCTTCGGCCCGGCGTATTCGAACACCGTGCGCAACCGCTGGGGCGGCATGAACGGCATGCTGCAGCAGTATCTCGTGCTCGAGAAGGGATACATCGTGGTGCAGGTCGATGTGCGCGGCAGCACGGGCTACGGTCGCGAATTCCGTGAGAAGTTTCTGATGGATTGGGGCGGTGGCGATCTCGATGATCTCGAGAGCGCCGTGACCTACATGAAGACGCTGCCGTTCGTGGACGCGTCGCGGTTCGGCATCTGGGGGAGCAGCTACGGCGGTACGCTCACGGTGTACTCGCTGCTCAAGAAGCCGGGGTTGTTTCAGGCGGGCGTGGCCGGGGCCGCGGCAACCGATCCGTACCTGTTCGGCAGTGATGACGTGGCCATCGTGCGGCGTCCGCAGTCGCATCCGGCCACGTTCACGCGCGGAGCGCTGCCGTATGCCGGTAACCTGCGCGATCATCTGTTGCTCATTCACGGCATGCAGGACGACGTCGTACCCTTCTCGTCGGCGGTGGCGCTGGCGGAGGAGTTCATGAAGCAGGGCAAGGATTTCGACTTCGCCTTCGCGCCGGCGGCCACGCACGGCTGGACGCAGCGCCCATATTACGCCACGTACCTCCTGCGAAAGCTGGTGGCACACTTTGACCGCTACCTCGGCCCCGGACCACGCTGATGCGCCTTACCGCAATTGCCACCGTACTCACGCTCGCAATCACTGCCACACCGCGCACGGCGCAGGCCCAGGAGCCGTACGCGTGGCGCGACTCCCTCGTGTTTCACACCTTTTCCATCGCCGCCATCGATCCGCGCACCGGTGAAGTGGGCGTGGCGGTGACCACGCGCGTGCCCTGTGTGGGCAACGGCGTGCCGTGGGTGCGCAAAGGCGTGGGTGCGGTGGCCACGCAAGCCAGTACGCGCACGGAGTACGGCACCGAACTGCTCGACGCGCTAGCGCGTGGCGAGGCCCCCGATGCGGCGCTCAAGCGCGCGTTGGCGGCCGATAGCGGATTTCAATCGCGGCAGGTGGCCGTGATTTCGATCGACGGTCGTTCGGCCCAGCACACCGGGAGCGGACCGAATGCGTGGGCGGGACATCGCGCCGGCAAGAACTACGTAACGCAGGGGAATATTCTCGTGGGCCCCGAGGTGATCGAGGCGGTGGCCAAGAGCTTCGAGGCGAGTGAAGGCACGCCGTATCATCTGGCCGACCGACTCATCACCGCGCTCAACGCGGGCTTCGTGCTGGGCGGTGACAAGCGCCACGGATTGCGCACGTCGGCGGCCGTGGTGGTGGCCGACGCGCGCCCGGGCATGTCGCGTCGCAGCGATGGCCAGACGGCGAACATCAACGTGTGCGAGAATGCCGATCCGCTGGGCGAGATGCGGCGGATCTATGATGCTGTATCGCAAACGCTCGGGTACCGCACGCTCGAGCAGTTCTCCGGCGGCGACGTGTATCAGCTCAAGGTCATGCTCAACGCGCTCGGCTTCTACAAGCGCGGCGAAGCGGTACCGGCGCGAGGCGGCGACGTGAATCTGTTCACGCCTGAAACCGTGGCGGCGGTTGATGCATTCCGCACGAGCGAGAAGATGGGCACGCCGTCCGTGGGCGGGTCACCGGCGGGGTTGGTGGACGACGAGACGGTCGCGCGCCTGTGGGCCGCACTCGAGCGCGCCGGCAAAGCGACGGCGGTGCGTCAGCAGTTGTTGGATGGGACGATGATTCGCCGGTAGGTCGCACGGGCAGCACAGGGTACCGGAACGCGCCGCGAGACCGGGCGTTCCGGGCCGCTACGTGCGATGCCATCACGCGTGGCATCACGCATGGCATCACACACCAACGGGTGCAACCCCTCGTCCTCAGTTGCCCGTCCAGGGTTTCGACGCGCATACCCGACCAGCCGTTCACGAGCGGGAGGCTCGCCGAATTCCCCGGCGTCTGACCACGCCGTATATTCCATATTTAAGAAACGAGAATACAAAAGGAGCGCCTCCGAAACGAGTGAGGGCATCCGGACGCTGTCCCCACTGATTGAGCTGGAGCGTGTGCGCATGGATCTTCGCCAACGACTCACCGCGGCGCTCGCCGACCGATATCGCATCGACCGCGAAGCCGGTGCGGGCGGTATGGCCACCGTGTTCGAGGCGCTCGATCTGCGACACGAACGCCAGGTGGCGATCAAAGTGCTGCACGAAGAGCTCGGTGCCACGCTTGGCCCCGGGCGTTTCATCACCGAAATCAAAACCACGGCGCGACTGCAGCACCCGCATATTCTCCCGCTGCTGGACAGCGGTGAAGTGCACGGCCTGCTGTTCTACGTGATGCCGTTTGTCACAGGTGAAACGTTGCGCGATCGCCTGACGCGTGACACGCAGCTCCCGATCGACGAGGCGTTGCGGTTCGCCCGTGAGGTGGCTGACGCGCTCGGCTATGCGCACGGCCTCGGTATCGTGCACCGCGACATCAAGCCGGAAAACATCCTCTTGCAAGGCGGGCACGCGCTGCTCGCTGATTTTGGTATCGCCCTCGCCGTGCAGCACGCGGGCGGCACGCGCATGACGCAGACCGGCCTGTCGCTCGGCACGCCACAGTACATGAGTCCCGAGCAGGCGATGGGCGAGAGGCACATCGACGCGCGCGCCGACATCTACGCACTCGCGGCGGTGACGTACGAAATGCTCGTGGGCGAGCCCCCGTTCACGGGGCCGAGTGTGCAGGCCATCGTTGCGAAGGTGATGTCCGAGGCGCCGAGGGATCTCGTCGCGCAACGGAAGACGGTGCCCGAGCACGTGGCGGCGGCGGTCGCACAAGCGCTCGAGAAACTTCCCGCCGACCGCTTCGCGTCGGCCGCGGAGTTTGCGGCCGCACTCGACGGACGGTTCGCCACCACGCGTGAGACGGCGTCGTCGCGGTCGCCGCGGCGCGATTATCGCTGGCGGTCGATCGCGCTCGGCGCAGCGGGGATCGCGGTCGCAGCCATCACCGTGGCCGCGTGGTCGTTTCTCGCGTTAAACGCCGGATCACGCAACAGCGGCGAGCGCATCGAGTTCTCCTTCACCGCCGTGACACCTCGCGCGAGCTCGCAGCTGGCGATCTCGCAGGATGGACGCAAGGTGGGCATCACGGGCACCGATTCCGCTGGCAAGCCGCACGTTTACGTGCGTGAAATCGGTTCGTCCGTTGTGACGCCCGTGTCGGGCACCGAGGGGAGACTCGAAGGTTTCGCGTTTTCCCCAGACGGGTCATGGGTGGTCGTGGTGGCGAACACTTCGGTCGTGAAGATCCCCACGGCTGGGGGCCCCGCGACGGTGCTCGCGACCGATGTCCGTCAAGGTGTGGATTGGGG
>CAITQY010000470.1 GCA_903894655.1 uncultured Gemmatimonadota bacterium | reverse complement strand
TGGATGGCGCCAGTGATACGGTGATCGTGGTGGTGTCGCCAGCGCGCACGGTGACCGACACCGTATCGGTGCGGTAGCCGAGGCGCCCCACAACGATCTGCGCGGTGCCCACGGGAACGTCGCCCAGTAAAAAGCGGCCGTCATCGCCGGTCACGGTGCCGCGGCGTGTGCCGCGCAGCACAACCGAGGCCGATCCGACCGGCGCGGCCGTGGTCACGTCAACGACGCGCCCCTGCAGCGTGCCGAGCGAGTCGACCCGGGTCAGCGGGGGCTGCCCGAACAGCGCGGTAGCGGTCAGCGAAAGGAGAGCAGCGAGCAGCACAACACCCGAAGTGAAAGGAACAGGAAGAGATATTGCAGGCGGTCCCCCAAAACACAAACGTCGCGAACTCGTTAAGAGTTCGCGACGTTCGCGCGCTACGACATCCCCATCACAGTAGCAGGAGAGAGACTCGAACTCTCGACCTCGCGATTATGAGTCGCGCGCTCTAGCCAGCTGAGCTACCCTGCCCCACTTGCCCAAATTTCTCACACTCCCCACTCGATCGCAAACCCAAAACTCGAGTGACGGGACGCAAACGGCCGGCCCTTGCGGACCGGCCGAGTGCAGATGGCGGGGGCGGGATTTGAACCCGCGACCTTCGGGTTATGAGCCCGACGAGCTACCAGGCTGCTCCACCCCGCGTCAGAAGGAGTAACCTAGCGTCGGTGCACCGAGAGTCAACCCCGCGAGTGCAATTACGGTGCGCGTACCGTGTCTGTGCGCATCCGGTACAACAACTCTTTTTCGCCGCGCACCATGCCCCACTCTTCACGCGCCATGCGCTCGAGTCGCACCGGATCGCTCGTCACCGCTTTCAACTCGGCGCGCAGCGAATCGACGTCCTCGGCCAACAGCTCCACGTTCTGCGCCAACGCGGCCTTCCGGTCGCGTTGCGTCAGCAGGTCGGACGTGCCGTACTCACCGCCCTCGATCGCATACACGAGGACGGCGAGGGCACCAACGCCCCAGGCCACACGCTTCATCAGGGGCGTCATGGGTAATTACAGACCGAACAGCGCGCCACCCGGATACTCCGCGTAGCCTTCCAGCTGCTCTTCGATACGCAGCAACTGGTTGTACTTCGCCACGCGATCGCTGCGCGACGGCGCACCGGTCTTGATCTGCCCGGCCTGCGTCGCCACCGCCAGGTCGGCAATGAACGTGTCTTCGGTTTCGCCGCTGCGGTGCGAGATGATCGCGTTGTATCCGGCCGCGCGCGCCAGTTCGATGGCCTCGAACGTTTCCGTGAGCGTCCCGATCTGATTCACCTTCACCAGGATCGCGTTCGCCACCTGCGCTTCGATGCCCTTGGCGAGGATTTCGCTGTTCGTGCAGAACAGGTCGTCGCCCACCAACTGGCAGCGATCGCCCACGAGCTCCGTGAGGTACTTCCAACCGTCCCAATCGTTTTCGGCCATGCCGTCTTCGATCGACACGATCGGATAGTGCTCCAGCCAGCCGGCGTACTTGTCGGCGAGCGCCTGCGGGCTCAGCGACTTGCCACCGCTCTTCTTGAAGTGGTACTGGCCACCCTGGAACATCTCGCTCGCCGCGACGTCGAGCGCCAGCGCGATGTCATGCCCGGGACGGAAGCCCGCCTCCTGAATCGCTTCGATGATGATCTTGAGCGCGTCTTCGTCGCTCTCGAGATTCGGCGCGAAGCCACCTTCGTCACCCACACCGGTGGCGAGCTTGCGCGCCACGAGCACCTTCTTGAGCGCGTGGAACACCTGCGTGCCCATGCGCAGTCCGTCGCTGAACGACTCGGCGCCAACCGGCACGATCATGAACTCCTGGAAGTCGACGGTGTTGGTCGCGTGTGCGCCACCGTTCAGGATGTTCATCATCGGCACCGGCAACGTGCGCGCCATCGGGCCACCGAGATACCGATACAGCGGCAGGCCGACTTCGAGCGCCGCGGCGCGCGCGACGGCCATCGACACGCCGAGCAGCGCGTTGGCGCCCAGGCGTCCCTTATTCTCCGTGCCGTCGAGATCCATCAGCGCGCGGTCGATCGCGATCTGATCGGTCGCGTCCATGTCTTCAAGGGCGTCGTTGATCTCGGTGTTCACGTTGTTCACCGCGGTGAGCACCCCCTTACCGCCGTAGCGCTCGGGATCGCCGTCGCGCAGTTCCACCGCTTCGCGCTCGCCGGTGCTGGCACCGCTCGGCACGGCGGCGCGACCCGCACTACCCGTTTCAAGAATCACGTCCACTTCAACAGTGGGATTGCCGCGGCTGTCGAGAATCTCGCGCGCGCTGACGGAAACGATGGAGGCCATATAAATCAGTCTTGGGTTGTGAGTTTCGAGTGGTGAGTACGGACCGGAACTACGCGGAGGCTGACTGAGCCTCTCGGGGTGCGGCACGGCGAGCCGGTTCGATCGCCGGGTCGACACCGTAATTTGCATATAAACAGTCGGCCATGCGCTGACGGACGCGCTCGGCGAGCTCGTCGCGGTCGGCGTACGTGAGGCCTTCGGTCGGGATCGGCTCCAGGAGGTGCACGTGTACGGTGCCCGGTGAGGCCCGGAACTCGGTACGCGGGTTCACCTCGATGGTGCCGTACACGATCACCGGCACAATCGGGGCGCCGGAACCGATGGCCAGCACGAACGGGCCCTTTTTGAAGGGACGCAGCGCATACGTGAAGCCGCGGGTGCCTTCGGGATACACGAGGACGTGCTGGCCGGCCCGAATTTTCGAAGCGGCGTCATCGTAGGCGCTGAACGCGGCCTTCCGGTTCTCACGGTCGATGTAGATCACGCCAACCGCGCGGGCGGCCGCACCGAAAAACGGGATCTTCTCCAGCTCGCGCTTCGCCACGAATCCGTAGTGCGGGAGGGCGGCGATCATCGCCGGGATATCGAACCAGCTCACATGATTGGCCATGAACACGCGCGGCGCGCCTTCGGGCAAGTGCTGCGCGTCGTGCACCACCACCTTCACCCCCGCGGCCCCCAGCAGCCACGAGGCCCACCAACGGGGGGTCTTCGCGTAGATGCTCTTCGGTCCGTACGGACGGCCCAGCAATTTGGCCAGCAACGTGATGCTGCCGAACAGGACCGTTCCTACCAACAAGGCTAAAGCCGTGAACGCGGTGCGCATCCTCGCAAGGTCACCCACTCCCAACCCGAATTCAACGCACGGTTTGCGGGGACGCAAAATGATCGAAGCCGCGAGGCCCCGGTGTGCTCGCCGAGGTCGCTTGCTCAGGACCGGCGCGGACGACACCCACCACCGTGAGCGGCACCGCGCTCACCGTCGCCCAGCCCTCGGCCAACCGCTCGTATTCAGGTGCGGGAATACACGCCAGTAGTTCGTACTCTTCGCCGCTCTGCATCGCCACCTCGGGCGCGATATCGGGGCCAGCCGGTACCCGGGCGGCATCGAGCTCCAGCCGCACGCCACTGGCCGCCGCCAGATGTCGGGCATCGCCAGACAGGCCGTCGCTGATATCGATCATGGCCGTGGCCCCGGCGGCCGCCAAGGCCTCTCCCTCGGCCCAGCGCGGCGCCGGGGCGGCGAAACGCCCCTGGGACCATGCCGTGGGGGTCTCGCCGGCCTCCCATGCCTGTATGGCCGCTCCAGGGCCGCCCAGCAGGCCGGTCACCACGACCAGATCCCCCTCGCGGGCACCGCTCCGTGGCACCACCCGCC
>CAITQY010000469.1 GCA_903894655.1 uncultured Gemmatimonadota bacterium | reverse complement strand
TGATCCTGAATTCCTTCTCGCGCATCACGCCGAAGGTCAAACTGTATGCGGCGCTTACCGCCGCGAGCATCGTACCGTGGGGCACCATGCGGATCGCCCGTCGCCTCACGGCGTCACGCTTGCATTCCTCGCACACGCACCGCGACGAGATCAACCGCTTCCTCCTGCTCACCCGCGCCACCACGCGACTCGGCTACATGAATCGGCTGCGCATCCTCACGCACTACGATATTCGGCATCGCCTCCAGAATATCCACGTGCCCACCCTGTTCCTCGCCGCCGATGAAGACCACCTGATTCCGTCAGTCGAGCAAGCCACCTACATGTCCGCGCGCGTTCCTAACGCCGCCATGCGCGTGCTGCACGGACACGGACACGGCTGCTTCCTCGCACCGGATCTCGATCTCGACGAGATCCTGCAGGGCTGGGGTAACCGCTAGGCCACGGTGCCTGGCGCGCTACTCGTCTTCGCCGCGGTACACGCACCCCGACGTACAGGTTTCGCGCACCACGATCTGACTGAGACCGGACAGCGTGGACACGAGCCGACGCCAGATCCACCGCGCGATCACTTCACTGGTCGGATTCTCGAGCCCGGCGATGTCGTTCAGGTAATAGTGATCGAGCTCCTCGATGATGGGCTTCACCACCGATTTCAGATCGGCGAAGTCCATGACCCACCCTTCGTGGGCCGACAACGGCCCCCGCACGTGGACGGTCACGTCGAACGAGTGCCCATGCAGCCGCGCGCACTTGTGCCCCGGTGGCACATTCGGCAACCGGTGCGCGGCTTCAAAGGTGAATTGCTTGTAGATCTCCATCAGCGCCTCCGCTGTCCGAACAGATGTTCGAACTTAGCGGAATCGGCCGTCATTGCGGCACCGCCGCCGGGCCGCCGCTCCCGCACAGCGCGCATATTTCTGGGGGACCGCCCTCTGACCCTTTAGCCGGAGTCTCCCCAATGCCCGCTCGTCCCCGCCGCCTTGCCTCCGCCGCGCTCGCGCTGTCGAGCATGATGTCGCTCGCCGTCTGGTCACACTCTGTCGGCGCCCAGAGTGCGAAATCGGCTGGGCTCCGCCGCACGCTCGACAGTCTGTCAGCGGCACACCATGGGGTGGTCGGCTACAGCATCACCAACCTCGACACCGGTGAACATCTCGAACAACGGGGTAACGAGACCTTCTCCACCGCCTCGCTGATCAAGGTGCCGATTCTCGTCACGCTGTTCGACCTGGCCGAGCAAAAGCAGCTCACGCTCGACGATCCGATCGTGCTCACCGACATCGATAAAGTCGGCGGCGCCGGCCAGCTGCAGTACTTGCGCGCCCCGCTCACGCTGCGGCTCTGGGATGTGGCCTATCTCATGAGTACGCTGAGCGACAACACGGCCACCAATCTCGTGCTCGACCGCATCAAGATCCGGCGGGTGTGGCAGAAGATGGAAGCGCTGGGCCTCGCGCATACGAAGGTGCACAGCGGTTCGATGACGCGCATCGCCAGTGTGGCCCCCGACAGCTCGGCCAAGTACGGACTCGGGGTGACCACGCCGAATGAAATGGCGCAGCTGTTCGTGCTGCTGGCGCAGGGCAAAGCCGTGAGCCCGTTGGCTGACTCGACCATGCTGGACATTCTGGCCAACAATCAGGACGACTCCAAGCTCGCCCGATACACGTACGGCACACGCCTCGCGCATAAGAGTGGCGATGTGGACGCGTCGCGCACCGACTGTGGTGTGTTTTCCCTGCCGGCGCGCGTGGTGGCCTGCGTGCTGACGAAGGAGAACACCGACACGCGCTATTGGGTGGACGCCGAGGGTAACGCGGTGATCGGCCGCATTGGCGAAGCAATCGTCAAGGCGTGGAAGTAGCAGGCGGTCGGCGCGGTAGGACGATCTCACGAATGCACCAACGGCAACCATCGATGACGGTTGCCGTTGGTGCATTCGTGCGGCCGCCAGTGGATCAGTCAAGCAGCATCAGCGTCTGACCACCGTCATGCACAATGCGCATGACCTGATCCCGACCTTCCGCATTTGTGATGGTGTGCACCGACTCGCATCCCTGCAAGCGGTGACTGAGATGCTCACCCAACAGGCGTGAGGCACCAAACATCAGCGAGATGCTGCGATCATGCTTGTCATAAGTCGCTCCGACCATCGGCATACCGTGCCCGAGTGACTGCGCTCCAAAATCATTTCTATCCATTTCAATACTGCACGTCCGTCCGGCGTTGCGGGTCGTAAACGCATTGAGCTCATCGTCCAGGACGTCGAGCGCATAACTGCGGGTCTGCTGTCTCGCGGTCGCATTGGCACGGGCCGCCGCGATGGTGCGGGCACGGCCCGGCACACACAACACCGAGCAGGGCGCCGAACGGACCAGCTCCGTGGTCACACTGCCCAGCACCATGCGACGCAGGAAGCCATAGCCATGCGTGGCGGTCACCACAAGATCGGCGTTGATCGCATCGCAATAGTCGATGAGACGATCCGACGGATTACCATGCAGCGTCACGGTTTCCAGTGTGAAACCGTACGGAGCGAGATGCTCCGTCAACAGTGCGAACCCCTTTTCCGCTTCCTTCGTGTAGCCTGCAGCGTACTCCCCCAGCGTCGCATCGGCGTCGCTGAGCACCGGTCCCACATGCACGAGCCGGACGGTCGCACCCGGAGCGATCATGCTGCTCGCGACCTGCGCGGCGTAGAGACTGAAGGCGCTGAAGTCAGTGGCCAGGACCACCTGCTTCGGCAGCGCTTCGACACCGGGCTCGACCGCCAGCACCGGCGTATCGCCGAGTTGCAGCAGCCGCAGTACCGACTCGCCGCCGAGCGTCCGGCCAATGGTGGAGTGTCGGCCACGACCCACCACGATCACGCGAGCGTCGATGCCGCGGGCATGATCGACAATTTCATGCAGCGGCTCGCCGACGCGCACGCGGACGGGCCATGGAGTAGCCGATGGCACAGTGCGCGCCATCTGCCGATCGATCATCGACTGGCGCCCCTCCACGAGATGTGGCTCGGTCAGCATCGGGTACGGCACAGTGTCGAACGCATAGGTCGGCACCGTCGTCGGCTGCATCGCAGTCACCACTTCCACTGGCACGTTCAGCGCGGCCGCCAGCAGGCGCGCCATAGGAAACGCAGCATCGGAGGCCGGCGACGAATCGGTCGCCACGAGGATCGGTCCCGCAGGAGCGACCGTCGGCTCGAAGGTGCGCAGCAAATCGGTCAGGTTACGAACGTTCGGCGTTTGGGTCGGCATAATCGAATCCGCCAGGAAGTAGGTGAAGAGGCGCATCACGTGGTGCCGCTATGCGCCGACGATCAGATTGTCGATCACGGAGCGCACACCCTCCACGTTCCACGCGGCGCGCTCGGCCGCATCGTGTTCAGCGGGCGAGTGGACGACGCCCTGTAGAATCACCGTGCCGCCGACGGCGTGAACCGCGATCTGGGTTGCTTCAGCGGCAGCCGTGCGAAGCAGCGCGTCGGCAATACGCATGTGCACGTCGTGGGCCAACGCCGGCGGCTCCACCAGGATGTGATTTTCGACGGCGCGCACCCCGTCGAGAAAGCGCACCGTGCACTCCGCCGCCGCCCGCTCGTAGTAGTACGAGGTGCGTCCATCGAGTACGACGATGCCATCGTGCACGCTCACGACAATGCCCTTCGGCACATGCAAGGCATCGCGGAGCGCGCGCACGGACGCCGCCAGCAACTCGCTATCGTCACACGGCACGCATTGTCGATCGGCGATCGCGCTGATCTCTGCCTCCACGCCGTTGTCGAACACCGTGCGCGTCACCGACGACGGTGGTGACAGTGGCGGAAAGACCTGTGTGCTGCGCTGTGGCGACATTGGACTGGGCATAATCAACTCCACTTGGTGTTGCGGGGAATTCATCGGTGGTCGCAAAACATCGGTTCGATTCCTCGCGGCGTCTGTCAGTCGCGTTACCGACAGAATGTCGGGCAAACACCGCATACGGTGTCATCTGCTACGTGAGCCCTACGTGAGATCTCGGCGCAGCAGGTCATGGTCGATCGCGATCCGCACGTAGTCGCTGCGGTGATGCACACCAAGTTTTTCATGAATACGATGACGATAGGTATCCACAGTTTTCACCGTGATACCCAGCTGGTCAGCAACTTCCGGCCCACTGAAGCCGCGCGCGATACGCTCGAGTACGGTTCGCTCACGCGCACTCAGCACATCGAGACATGAGTCGCCCTGTGCGGGGGCGGCCGGCGGGGACGCACGCAGGCCGGTCGCCAACGCCTTTGCGGTCGTTGGCAGCACGTAGCTCATGCCGTCCGCCACCATCTCGATCGCTTCGATCAGATCGGTAACCGAGGCGCTCCACGGCAAATAGCCGAACGCGCCGGCGCGGAATGCTTCGAGCACCTCATCGGGCCGCTGCTGGCCATTGAGCACGAGGACGTGCGGCCCGAGTGGTAGCGCAGCCAGCGCACTGATCTGTCGGATCACAGTCGCTATGTCCGGCTCGGCAGACAGCAACACGACTTGTGCCGCGCGATGCGTGGCGTAGTTGAGGCACTGCTCGAGATCACAGGAGTCGCCGACGAGGTGGATTCGTGGATCACGAGCCAGCAACGCCGTCAGGGCCTGGCGCATGAGCGGATTTCGATCGAGGACCGCAATCCGAATCGGCTCACCGGTAAACCGGGCCCCTCGTCGTCGTGTAGCGTCATTGAGCAGCGCTGCGGCCAATGCGTCTGGTGATTCCACCGGAAGAACGCGTGCCGTCAGTGGTTGCCGCGAGACATCCAATACTCTCGTGCGCATACCTAACCTCCGTTGTCTCCAGTCTTCGTCGACGGAACCCAACGGGTTATCGGGAATATCCCCCTGCTTTTGTCGGGTAAATCCCTGTCAATCGCCATGCCACAGGTCGCTTCTGGCGTCGGAAAGCACCACTTACTACGCGAGCCATTCCTTCCACAGCTTCTCGTCCACGCCCACGCACACTTTGTGCTGGAAGCGAATCAGCGGCTGTTTCAGAATCATCGGTTCATCGGCGAGGATGCTGAGCCATCGCTCCTCGCCGTACAGCGCCTGACGCAACCCGAGATCCAGAAAGCGCTTTGACGTGCGGTCGATGATCGCGTCCACGCCGAACTTCTGCGTAAACCGTTTGAGTTCACCGCCCGACGCCGGTCGCTCCGCCAGATCGCAGAAATGCACCTTGATGCGACGCTCTTGAAAAAAGCGCTGCGCCTTGCGGGTGTCGGCACTTTTTTTCGTGCCGAAAATCTGGACCACGGTGTCCACCGTGCTCACAAATTGGCGTCCGCGATCTCCCGCTTCGCATCGTCGAACGCGCCTTCGCTGCGCGACACCACCAACGTGGCCACGCCGTTGCCGATCAGGTTCGTGATCGCCCGCGCTTCCGACATGAAGCGGTCCACGCCAAGCAGCAGGGCAACGCCTTCCACCGGCACAGTGCGGGTGGCCGCGAGCGTACTGGCCAGCACGATAAACCCGGAGCCTGTGACACCAGCCGCGCCCTTGCTCGTGAGCATGAGAATGCCGAGCAGCCCGAGCTGTTGTGAAATGCTCAGATCGACCTTGTAGACCTGCGCGATGAAGATCGTGGCCATCGACAGGTAGATGCTCGTGCCGTCGAGGTTGAACGAATAGCCGGTGGGAATCACGAGGCCCACGACAGGCTTCGCGCAGCCGTACTGTTCCAGCTTCTGCAGCATGCGCGGCAGTGCCGCTTCGGAGCTCGACGTCCCGAGCACCAGCAGAATTTCGTCCTTGATAAAGCGTATGAATTTCCAGATGCGAAAGCCGTAGGCTCGACAGATCAAGCCAAGCACCACGAATACGAACACGGCCATCGTGAGGTACACATCAAGCATGAGACGCGCGAGTGGCACCAGCGTCTTGAGTCCGAACGCGCCCACCGTGTACGCCATCGCGCCGAAGGCACCGATCGGCGCGAGCACCATCACCATGGAGACGATCTTGAAGAACACCGCCTGAAAGCGCACGAGCAGATCGGCGATATCACGCCCCG
>CAITQY010000468.1 GCA_903894655.1 uncultured Gemmatimonadota bacterium | reverse complement strand
GCTTCGACGTCCTCGTGATGGCGTTCGCTGCTTCCGATGTGCAGAAGGAGTGGAGCCTGTCCGGCTCGCAGCTGGGCGTGCTGCTCAGCTCCGGTCTGTTCGGCATGGCCGCCGGTTCGATGTTCCTTGCGCCGTTTGCCGATCGCTTCGGGCGGCGCGCGCTGATCCTGACCTGCCTCCTCCTGATCACCGCCGGCATGCTGATGTCCGCCGCGGCGACGGGACCGACGATGCTGGCCGGATTGCGCGCCCTGACCGGCATTGGCATCGGCGGCATGCTCGCGAGCCTCAACGTCATTACGGGAGAGTATTCATCCAATCGCTGGCGCAGCGCTGCGATCAGCATGCAGGCCACCGGCTATCCCATCGGTGCGACGATCGGCGGCATCATCGCGGCGTGGTTGATCGTCCGCTTTGGCTGGCGGTCGATCTTCCTGTTCGGCGGCCTGATGTCCGGGTTAATGATTCCGCTCGTGCTCGCACGGTTGCCTGAGTCGCTCGACTTCCTGCTGGCCCGCCGACCGACCGGCGCGCTCGACAAGCTCAATCACCTGCTCAAGCAGATGAATCGCGAGTCGATCGCCGAGCTGCCGCCGATCGAAGACGTGGCGACCCCACATGCCCGGCTCGCCGACCTGTTCCGCGGTGGCTGGGCCGCCAGCACGCTCCTGATCTGGCTCTCGTTCTTCATGGTGATGCTGGGTTTCTATTTCGTGCTCAGCTGGACGCCGCGGCTGCTCGTGGCGGCCGGCATGTCCACGCAGCAAGGCATCACCGGCGGTGTGTTGCTCAACATCGGCGGCATCATCGGCGGATCGGCATTCGCGTGGTTGTCGGTGAAGGGCTCGCTGAAGGGTCTGGCCTCCTTGAGCATGTTCCTGACAGTCATTGCGCTGGTCGCGTACGGCTACTACTCCGGCGCGCTGGGCCTCGCCTTCGTGCTGGCGATCCTGAGCGGCATCTTCATCTTCGCGGCGATGGTCTCGCTGTATGCGATCACGCCGGCACTGTATCCGGCGGCCGTGCGCACTACCGGCATGGGTTGGGCAATCGGTATCGGCCGACTCGGAGCCATCCTGGCTCCGCTGCTGGCGGGCGTCCTGGTGGATGGCGGCTGGCAAGCCGCCCATCTCTACTATCTCTACGCGGTGCCGCTGGCCGTTGCGATGCTGGCGGTGAGGGGACTGCGCGTCAGATAGGAAGCCAGGGAAGCTCGGAAGCTGGGAAGCGAAGGAAGCCGGAGCCGCTGGTGGAAGGTCGTGCCTGCTGCTTTTCTGGCTTCCGTCGCTGCCTCACTTCCGCGGCTTCCTCAAGTTCTCCTCAGAAGGGCAATCCCACGTAGTTCTCCGCAAGCGACGTGACCGCCGCACTCGAGCTCGTCACGTAGTCGAGCTCTGCCACCTGGATCTTCTGGCCGAAGTCGCCCGTGTCCGGGAACTTGTGGAGGAGTGAGGTCATCCACCACGAGAAGCGCTCGGCTTTCCAGACGCGCCGCAAGCACCGGTCCGAGTAGGCGTCGAGCTCCGTCGATTTGCCATTGCGGTAATGGTCGATCAGTGCCCACGACAGGTAGCGGACGTCGGAGCCGGCAAGATTCAGCCCCTTGGC
>CAITQY010000467.1 GCA_903894655.1 uncultured Gemmatimonadota bacterium | reverse complement strand
GGACATCGCGAAGACCGTGGCGGCCGGCGGTCGCATCGGTGTGGGTAGCCACGGCCAGTTGCAGGGACTCGGTATGCACTGGGAGCTGTGGCTGATTCAGTCGGGCGGACTCTCCACGCACGACGCACTGCGTGCGGCCACGATCGTGGGTGCGGAAGCGATCGGACTGGGGAGCGAGATCGGTTCGCTTGAAGCGGGCAAGTTTGCCGATCTCATCGTGCTCGACCGTGATCCGCTGGTGAACATCCGCAACAGCAACAGTGTGTCGATGGTGATGGTGAACGGCCGCCTGTTCGACGGCAATACGCTCGACGAAGTGTATCCGCGCAAGAAGCCGCTGGTGCGGCAGCCGTGGAGCTACACGCTGCCAACAGCGGCGGCGGGAATCCGGCAGTAAATGGTCCGGATCAGGGACTGATCGCGGGACAGATCACTGAACTGATCACGCGGAGATGCAGAGGGCGCAGAGCACGCAGAGGGGTACAGCACATTCCCCTGCGCTCTCTGCGCCTCCGCGTGATCTTTTCTTACGTGTCCGCAGACCGCAAACCTGCGTCTTGAACCGCCCCAAGTCGTACCGCGATGTCCAGCAGCATCTCGTCGTTCCCGCACGCTGCGATCAGCGACACGCCAATCGGGCAGCCGTTCAGCGTGCCAAAGGGCAGCGTCACCTGCGGTAGCCCACCCAGCCCGGCGATGCAGAGCAGCGCCAGCGCGCGCTCACGAAACGCCACCGTGTCGGCTGGCGGCAGCTTCAGCAGCGGCGCGATATCCGGCACCGTGGGTAGTAACATCACCGCGTTGTCCGCCAGCAGTCCGTCAAGGCGCGCCGTGATCTCCGTGCGGCGCTCGCGCATAACCGCGACTTCGTGCGGCTGCACCTGCGCGACCGCGTCGAAACGCGGGCCCACCTGCGGGCCGAACGTCGGGCGCTCGCGCGTGATCCATGACCGATGCGTCGTCCAGATGTCGTCGTACTGCAGCACGCGAAACACGTCGAACCACGCGGGCAGTCCTGCGTTGCTCACCGTCACCGGTTCCGCGTCGCCTAGCAGCGCGGTCACGCGGGCAACGGCCGGCGCGAGCGCGTCGGCCGCGCCGGGGAGCGCGAGATCGAAGGCGTCGGTGGCGAGCCACACGCGCCCGGGTGAGGACGGCGTACCGCCCAGCAGTACATCGCCCACCCGCGCCAGCAACGCCGCGTCTCGCGCAAACCATCCAACCGTGTCGAAGATCGGGGCGAGCGGGCAGACCCCGTCGAGCGAGATTCGCCCGTGCGTGGGGCGAATGCCATAGACCCCGCAGAAACTCGCTGGTGCGCGCACGGAACCGCCGGTGTCACTGCCGATGGCGAAGTCCACGAGACGGCCTGCCACGGCCGCCGCGGAGCCGCTGGACGATCCGCCGGGCACGCGCTGCGGCGCCGCCGGATTGAGCGGCGTGCCGTAGTGCGCATTCTCGCCCGTCAGGCTGAACGCCATCTCCTCCGTGTGCGTCTTGCCGGCAATGGTCGCGCCGGCCTCGAGCAACATCGCGGCCGCGGTCGCGGTACTCGAGGCCTCACCGTGCGTGGCGAACCAGTCGGGGCTGCCGAAACCCGTGCGATGGCCCGACACGTCGAAGATGTCCTTGAGCCCGAACGTGAGTTCGCGCAGCGGCCCGCTGCCGGCGCCGGCGCGAAACACGTGCGTATGCTTGCAGAAGGCGCCCAGGTGATCGCGCTCGAGGATGCTGTCGCGAAGCGGCATGCTAGCGCTTCACCGGCTCCGACCGCAAAAAGTCGATGCCTCCCGCCTGCTGCCCCACATCCACCGACGCCACCTTCCGGAGTGAGCCAAGGTCGATCACATCGACCGTACCCGGTTCCGAACCGACCCCTTCCACCGAGATGAATGCGTACCGGTCATCGTCGCTCACCGCGATGCCGTGCACCACTCGGCGCGTGGTCGGAATGCGCGCGAGTTCCTTGCCCGACACGGCATCGAACACCGACACCGAGGCATCACGCTTATTGGTCGCGATGAGCTGCGCGCCGTTGTGCGTGGTCGCCAGGTTGTACACGCCGGGGCCGGCGGGAAGACGACGTACCAGCGTCCACGACTTGGTGTCGATCTCCACCAGGTCGCTCGACTTGTTGCACGCCACCCACACGCGTGTGCCATCGCGCGACGGCTGCGCCCACGTGGGCGAGCAGGAGATGTCACCCGGTTTGGGCGGCTCCATCCCATGACCGGACATGTCGTTGGTCGCACCATCATGACCGGCATGTTCACCTGCCCCCCGCTCCGGCGGCGCACCGGTCATGCCCATTTCCTTCCCCTTGGTGAGGAAGAAATGTCGACTCACCGACAGCGTGCTGGCGTCAATTTCGGCCAGCGTTTCGTCCATCATGCACGCCGAGTAGTGCTTGGTGCCGTCGCTGGTCAGCCGCGACCCGTGCGGCATCGTGCAGGTGCGGATGCGCGCGATTTCCACCATCTCCTTCGCGGCCACGACCGATACATCGCTGGTTTCCATCTCGCCGTGCAGGTTGAAATTCACGACGAACACGAGCGCGCCATCGGGTGACACCTGTGCCGTGGCCGGGAAGTTCCCCAGCATCACGCTGCCCACCTGCGTGTCGGTGGCAGCGTCGTACTTCACGAGCTTTCCGAACGGCGTGCCGTGCGCGATGGTCACGAAGTACTCCTTCGCGTCTGGCGTGATCGCCACGCCGTGTGGGCCGGCCACTTCCATCTTTGACCAGCCCACG
>CAITQY010000466.1 GCA_903894655.1 uncultured Gemmatimonadota bacterium | reverse complement strand
GATGCGCTGCCCGATCAGCCAGCGCGTGGCCGCCGCCGACACACCAGCCCCCGCTTCGAAGTACTCGGCGCTCCCCCAGTACCGGTCGGCGTCGGTGCGGATCAGCACGATGTCGTGCGGCGGGCGCGGCGTTCCGCTCTTACCGTGACGGCACTCACGTGCGACGTTGCCGTTGTGTTCGGGAGACGCTCCGGTAGCGCAGTCCCCGGCGTCCCGCTGAACACATCCCCTTGCACCGAGCGAGACGTATGACCGAGCACGACAACGCCCCCACCGCGGACGAGGCCGAGAAGCCACGGAGCGACGACGAAATGGACGGAATCGCGGGGGGGGGGAATAGTGCCAAAGCTCCGACATGCCCAAGTTGCGGTGGAGAGTTCACGGATCTACAGGCACACTACGCCGAATTCCCGGACCACGCGCCGGCGTAAGCAGTCGGCCTGCGCCGCACCGGCGCCCCGGCACGGCGGCCTCCGGCCCGCCTCACCCGCCGCCGTTACGGGAAGATCGCGACCACGCGACTCCACCCGGCACTGCCGCGGGTGAGTTTGACCGGGAAGCAGGCCACCGTGAAGCCGAACGGCGCCGGCAGCGCGCGCAAATTGGCCAGCTTCTCGATGTGACAGTACTCGAGGTCCATCCCGACCCGATGGGCCTCCCAGAGACACGCGGCCTCGCCCGTGCGGGCGAATTCCTCTCGCGTGGCCCAGAACGGCCGGTCCCATCCCCACGCGTCGATCCCCATCACGCGGATGCCCTGCCCGATCAGCCAGCGCGTGGCGGCCGCCGACACACCGGCCCCCGCCTCGAAGTACTCGGCGCTCCCCCAGTACCGGTCGGCGTCGGTGCGAATCAATACGATGTCGTGCGGCTTGAGCACGTACCCGATACGTGCCAGCGCGGCTTCGAGATCGGCTACGCCGATCGACGCGCCGCGCGGCAGGGCCGAACAGTCCAGCACCACGCCGTCGCCGTAAAACCACTCCAACGGCATCTGGTCGATGGTGCGCGCCGGCACGCCACCGCAGGTGGGGAAGTAGTGAAACGGCGCGTCGACGTGCGTGCCGTTGTGCGAGCTCATGCTCACGAAGTCGTTGGCCCACCCCTGCCGATCGGGGAGATCGTCGACCGTCGCGCCGAGCATGGCCGCCATGGCCGGCGCCGACTCGGCATGCGTTTGATGCGTGACCTTGAGGGGGAGCGGCTCGCTGGGCGTGTCCTCGATGGGGACACTGAGATCAAAAATGGGCATGAGACGAGACTAACCGGTGTGTTCAGGAGGGTGTGAGCAGCGCCGCCGCCCGCATGCGCGGCATGAGCGTGTCTTGGATCATCGCCACGCACGCATCCCGCATTTTCGGCAGGAACGTGATGGTGTAAATCAGGCGAAGCGACGCAAAGAAATCGCGGTGGCGATTGAAGTACGCCAACTCGTGGACCGGCTTGTCGGCGAAGTAATGCACCAGAAAGCGCTCCCAGAGCGCGACGCCCGCGTCGGCGGGAATCTTGGTGGCCAGTTCACTGATCCCCAGCTCGGGGACGCCGTAGATCGTACACAGCAGGCCGACGTCGAACAGATAGCTGCCGCGCGAGAAGTCACCCATGTCGATGATGACCGGCTCGCCATCGCGGATCATGATATTGCTGGAATGGATGTCGAAGTGCACGCAGGTATCGGCGTCGGGAACATCAGCCAGCCGCTCGTGCAGAAACGCGATCTCCTCGGCGGACAAGAAGAAATCCATGGCGTCGAAGTAGCCACGGAATCGCGCCTTGAGATCGGGGAACACGGCCGGATCCGCCGGCGTGGCGTGGATGGTTTTGGCGACCTGCGCCAGCGTTGCCGCATGCCGGTCGATGTTGTCCAGATCCTGACGGATGACCGTGCTGAACAGCTGCGCGTCGAGCATTTCGTACACGATTCCGGTGCGCGTGCCGCACGAGACGACGTCGTACGAGATGGCCGTGGGCACCCCCAACACAAAGGCCGCCTTGGCGAAGGCCTTCTCCTGCGCGGCGATCTCGGGAGCCACGCCCTCGTGATACAGCTTGACGATGGTCTCGCTGTCCAACCGATAGCACTCCCCGCACACACCCGCCGAAATCAGCTCACGCCCGTCAATGCTGATCTCCCGCACCTTGGGCACCACGGTCAACATGCTCGCGAGGCCGGTGAGCTCGAGCACATGCTGCACGTCGCGGCTCACGTTGGTGACCTGTACGCGGCCCTGGCGCTCGGCGAGCAGCTTCTGCGCCCGCAGCACCTCGCGGAGACCGGCGCTCGACACGAACGTGCAGGCGTCAAGGTCGAGCACCAGCGTTGTCATGCCCCCCCGTTGCAGCGCCGACTCCAGCGCCTGTGCCAGCGCCTGCGCAAAGATCGGCGCCGTCGAGCCGTCCAGACGCCCCGACAGACGAAGGGTGACGGAGTCGTCCGTATGATGCGAGTCGATGAGCATGGCAGGAAGGAAGCGGGGGAGGACGACGGATAGAGACACGCCAACGTGCTCGTTCAACTTACTCGCGTACGGGACACTCGCGCTCGCTGGGCTGTAGCGAACCCGGCCCATTGTCGCGATCCTTCCCTGCAACGATCGCCATAGTGCCGCCAGGCGGTCCCTCGTTGTTCCTGGGCGCGCCTTCAATCTCGACGGTGAGAACTGCTGATGATGAAATCTTTCTGCCGCGCCATGGCGCTGCTCGCCCCGCTGCTGCTGACGGTGGCCTGCGGGCCCGACGGTGCGGCATCGGATGCCGACAGCGCGGATGGTGCCGGCACGACAGCCGCATCAGCGACCGCAGCAACCGCAGCATCAACGGCAGCATCAACAGCCACCGCGATGCTGACCACCACCGCCGACCTCAACGGCAAGCGCATCGGGGTCCTGCTCGGCTCGGTGTACGACGGGTTTGCCACCAAGACGTATCCCGCCGCCACCGTCCTGACCTTCGATTCCGGCGCGGACCTGCGACAGGCCGTCTTCTCCAGCAAGGTGGATGCGGCACTTGGCGACGAAGAGGGCATCGTTGAAGCACTCACGACGAGCACAGAGCTGGCGATGTTCGGCGATCCCGTCTTGCGGCTGCCCCTCGGCGCGGGCTTTCGCAAGGACAACAGCGCGCTGCGCGACGCGTTCAATCGCTTCCTGACCGAGATCCGCGGGAACGGCGTCCACGCCGACATGATCGACCGGTGGGTCGTGAAAAAACAGACCATC
Source organism: uncultured Gemmatimonadota bacterium (assembly GCA_903894655.1). Classification (GTDB taxonomy): domain Bacteria; phylum Gemmatimonadota; class Gemmatimonadetes; order Gemmatimonadales; family Gemmatimonadaceae; genus Gemmatimonas. The sequence goes on along the minus strand of CAITQY010000466.1, from coordinate 1,972 downwards.
ATGCCCGACGTCGTCGCCAAAGCGCCGACTGGCACCCTGATCGTTGGCATTGCCGCTGGGGGGATGCCGTTCGGTGGCATCGTCGATGGGAGCTATGCCGGGTTCGACATCGAACTGGCACAGCGTTTCGCCACCTCGTTGGGGAAGTCCGTCACCTTCGCGCAGATGCCGTTCGGCGGTTTGATCGCGGCCAACGCGAGCGGGAAGATCGATATGATCACCGCCTCCATGTTCATCACCGAAGAGCGGAAGCAACGCATTGCGTTTTCCGACCCGTACTTCGAGACGAACGGCCGGGCGTACGCGCGCGCAGATCACATTAGTAAAGCGACCACCGCGACCGCCGCCGCGCGCCCCATGTTCGTCTCCACCGACGATCTCGACGGCAAGCGCATCGGGGTGCAGCTGGGCACGGTCTACGACCGGTACGCCACCAAAACCTACCCGCGCGCGACGGTCGTGCAGTTTCCCTCGTATCAGGACGTCACGCTGGCCGTGACGGCGGGCAAGGTGGACGCGGGGCTCAGCGATGTAGAAACGCTGGCCGAGCTGATGCTGACCAACACCGCCCTGGTGCCGTTCGGCGCGCCCATGTTCTCCTCGCCGGTTGGCGCCGGATTCGCCAAGTCGAGCACCGCGCTGCGGCAGGCCTTCAACGCGTTCCTGGTACAGATCCGGGCTGATGGCGTGTACGACGACATGGTCACCCGGTGGATGAAGACGCACAACCGGACCATGCCGACGCTCCCCACGGCCGCGCCGAACGGCGTGCTGGTGGTGGGGTTGTCGAGCGGCGGCTTTCCCTTCGCCGCGGTGCAGAACGGAGAACACGCGGGCTTTGATATCGAGCTGGCGCGGCGCTTCGGCGCGTCGCTCGGCAAGGAGGTCCGCTTCGCCGATCAGGAATTCGGCGGGCTGATCGCCGCGTTGATCAGCGGCAAGGTCGATGTGATCATCGCGGACATGTACATCACCGCGGAACGGCAGAAGAGTATCGACTTCTCCGACGCGTACTTCGCGCAGGCGAACGTGGCCTTCACGAACAGAGTGAATACGGTGGCCCCCAACGCGACGCCGGTGACCGCGCGCGCGTCGTGGATCGACGGGGTCGTGTCCAGCTTTCAAAGCAACATCCTGCAGGAGAAGCGCTACCTGCTGATTTGGGATGGCCTGACCACGACGGTGTTGATTGCCGTGCTCTCCGCCCTCTTCGGCACGCTGCTGGGCGCCGTGATCTGCTTCATGCGCATGTCCAAGCGAGCACTCCTGCGTCGCACCGCCGAGGCCTTCATTGCCGTGCTGCGCGGCACGCCGGTGGTGGTGTTGCTCATGATCATGTTCTACGTCGTCTTCGGCTCGATCAACATCAACCCGGTGCTGGTGGCCGTGATCGCGTTCGGCATGAACTTCGCGGCGTACGTGGCGGAAATTTTCCGCTCGGGCATTCAGGGGATCGACGCCGGGCAGTCGGAAGCCGGCACGGCCATGGGCTTTACCCGCGTGCAGACGTTCCGGTACGTCGTGCTGCCGCAGATGATCCAGCGCATTCTGCCCGTGTACAAAGGCGAGTGCATCTCGATGGTGAAGATGACCTCGATCGTGGGCTACATCGCGGTGCAGGACCTCACGAAAGCCAGCGACATCATCCGCAGCCGCACCTTCGACGCGTTTTTCCCGCTGGTCATGGTCGCCGTGCTGTACTTCATCTTGGCCGACATCCTCATGCGGGGCTTGGGCTACTTGGAGCGCGCCACCGACCCGCGGGTGCGCCGCTCGCGTAGCGCTTCGCGCGGGCGGTAACGGCCGACTTCGGGGCCACGCACCCAACGTCACGCCACACCGCCGGCGCTAGCCGCGCTTGGGGGCGCGCCCGTTGGTGGTCCAGATCACGATGACACCGCAGCCCGCGTTGGTGCCGGCGAACTCACCGGGCACGTCGCTGGCGCCGGTGTAGACCTCGATCGCCTGAATG
>CAITQY010000465.1 GCA_903894655.1 uncultured Gemmatimonadota bacterium | reverse complement strand
CGTTGAAGACCGCGTCGGCGATTCCGGTGCCCGACGGCACGGCGCCCTGCTCGGCATCGCTGATGGAAATCAGCGCCGCGCTGGTGGCCGCGAATTCGTCGGTGACCAAGCCGGCCGTGTACGCATAGTTGCCGTACGACGTGGCAAAGCGTGACTGCAAGCCCGTCGCGAGCGCGATGACGCCATCCACATTCGTGGTGACCTGCGCTTCTGTGGGCGAGTTGGGGTTCTGCAAGTCGAGGTTGCAAGCCCCGAGCGACATGGCGGCCACGAGCGCCGCGCTCTGTTTGATCATGCGCATGAGTTCTGGTCTCCGCGGGTCAGTAAGTGAATCGCGCACTGACGGACCACACGCGCGGAATGGGATAACCGCCGAAGTCGAAGCCGCGATCGGCGGCCGTGGTCTGCGCCGAGCCGACACCGCCGGCGTTAGTGCCAAACAGATTGATCTCGGGATCGTAACCGCTGTAGTTGGTCCACACCGCGAGGTTGCGACCGGACACCGTGACATCGATGCCGTCCTTGAACAGACGACGCATAGCCGGCACATCGAGCGTGTAGGTGGCCGAAAGCTCGCGCAGCTTCACGAACGACCCGTCCTCGACCCAGTACTCGAAGACGCCTTGCGTACGCGCGTTGAAGCCCGGCGACAGCTTTCGCGGGTCGCCATAGGGAAGCAGCTCACGCTCGAACGTCTTGGAGTTGCTGGCCACGCCGGCGTTCTGCGCGCGCGTGGAGAGATTCATGACATCGTTGCCGAACACGCCATCGAGCAGCATGCGGAAGCGCAGCTTATTGCCGAGCGTGAACTCGTTGAGGAGCGAACCGAGCCACGACGGATTCGGATCGCCGATCACCTTGTTCAGCGAGTCGTTGCAGGTGCCTTGGCTGATCGCCTGACGCTGCGCCAGCGTGGCGCCCATGTCGACCGTCTGGTTGCTGCGGCGATAGCGGCCGAGCGAGTCCAGCAGCAGCGCGCCGGTCACGCAGTTGCGCGCCGCGTACGAGCCATAGAACACGCCGGCCGGCTGACCGGCCCGAATGCGATTCGGATAACCACCGGCCGACTGGAAATCGAGAATGTCCAGCGTCTCGACCATGTTCTTGTTGGTCGAGTACGTGGCCGTGGTGGACCACTTGAAGTTGGCCTTGTCCAGATTCGTCGACTTCACCATCAACTCGACACCCTTGTTCGACATGCTGCCGATCGGGAAGAACTGGCGCGAGAAGCCAGTGCTCGTGGCGAGCGGACGGAAGAACAGCAGGTCGGACACAAGGCGATTGTAGTACGTCGCATCCACTGACAGCTTGCCATTGAGGAGACCGGCCTCGGCACCCACTTCCCACTCGCGCGCGCGCTCGTTGCGCAACGTCGGGTTGCCGAAGGTCACGTCATTCACGAAGCCCGGGCGACCGGCGAACGGCAGCTGCGTGTAGGTGATGTACTGCGAATAGGCATTCACAATGCCCGGCTGGCTACCGGCCCACCCCAGCGCACTCCGCACGCGGACGTTGTTCACGAGCCCGTCGCCGTTCTTCAGCACCACGTAGGAGGCCGACAGCTTGGGGAACGCCTGCCACCGCTCGGAGGGCGCGAACGTGCTGGACGCGTCGTAGCGCACCGCGCCACTCAGAAACAGCCGGTCCTTGATGGCGACTTCCTGCTGCCCGAAGAAGCCCAGCGTGCGCAGTTCGACTTCCGTCTGCCCAGCGCTGAACACCGAGCCGGCGCCAACCAGTTCACCCACCGGCGCGAGACCGTTGGCGACCGCGCTCGTGGTGCGCACCTTTTGACTCGTGTAGTTGAAGCCACCGGTCGTGCGCAGTTCCACCGCGCCGATCGGCTTCCAGGAATACGTAGCGATCCCGTCCTGATTCACGATGCGGTTGCCCTGGAACACCGACTGCGAGCGACCGGTGGCGTTTGGTGCCGTGCCCAGCACCGCGTTGCGCGGGATGAACTGCCGCTGTTCGAACGACGTGTTGTCCACGCCGATGGTGTAGTCGAGCACGAGCTGCGGCATCGGCGTCCACGTGAGCTTGCTCGACCCGATGAAGCGGTCGATCGTCTGCGGATTCTTGATGCGATCGATCGCCAGCAGCGGATTCGTTCCCAGTGCCGGCGGCAGCGGATAGATGCCGTTCACCGGACGGAAGTCCACGTTCGTGGGCGCGAAGAAGAGCGAACCCATGATACCGTAGTCGTTCTGCTCACCGAACGCTTGGAACTGGTTCTGCGTGGTGACGTAGTTGGCCGTCACGTTGCCGACCAGCTTCGGATTGAGCGTTTGCTGCAAGTTGATGCGTGCGCCCTGACGGCGTGACGACGTACTCTTGAGGATGCCGTCTTCGGCCGAGGCATTGCCGCTCAGGAAATACCGCGTCTGCTCGTTGCCGCCTTCCACGGTGAGATTCTGCTCGGTGCCCGCAGCGCGGGTGAAGATGTCGTCCTGATAGTTGAAGCGCGCCACCGGCAATCCGTTGGCGTCGAACGGATACAAGTTGAACGGCTGCTGCGCGCGCAGCTCATTCGACGAGTAGCGGCTGGACAGCGAGAAACGCGGCTTGCCGATGCTGCCGCGCTTGGTGAAGATCTGCACCACGCCGTTGTTCGCGCGCGAACCGTACAGCGCCGCGGCGGCGGCACCGCGAATGATTTCGATGCGTTCGACATCGGCCGGATTGAGGTCGGCGAGGCGATTCTGCGGATTCGAGCGACCACCGAGGTCGGTGAGCTGCGCCGACCCGTTGTCGATGATCACGCCGTCGATGATGTACAGCGGATCGGAGCCCGAGATGAACGAGTTGGTGCCGCGGAGACGCACCGACATGCCGCCGCCACCGGGACCGCCGGAGTTCTGCGAGATCTGCGCGCCGGCCACCTTGCCCTGCAGCGCCTGATCGAGCGTGACCGACTGAGCACGGCTGATGACGGTCGAGTCGACCAACGCAATGCTGGTGCCCACTTTGCGCTTCTCGGTGGGCGCCGCTGAGCCGGTTACGATGACTTCGCTCAGATTGACCGCACTCACCCGCAGCGTGACATCCAGTGTCGCGGTGGCGGCCGCCGTGACGGTGACCGGCAGGACGGTTGGTGAGTAGCCAATGCGTCGAACGCTGATGACCCGCGGACCAGCGGGCACGCCAACGAGCACGTACTCACCGGTGCTCCCGCTGGTGGTACCCACCCGGGTGCCGGAGACCGTCACTTGCGCCTCCGCCAGCCCACGGCCATTCGCGGCGTCCGTCACCGTGCCGCGTACCGTTCCCGTTCCCGTTTGCGCCGCCAGCATGGCCGGCGACGCGAAGAGCGCCATCGCGATTACCATCGCGCCGCGCTGCCCCTGTCGAAACATCATTCGTTTGCTCCAAGTCTGCGTGTGCGCCACGCACCGACCGACATGCCGGCGGTGGTCCTGCCAGATTATTGAGTGCGTAACATTTAATGAGCCTAAGCTATGCTCGCGAGCCACAGTGCAGCAGTATCGAGAGCGGCCGACGCGTCTCGGGGTGCAGCGGCTCTTCCATCGCCTGCAGGACCAAGCCTGCCACCTCGAGCTCGCGGTGCCACGAGGCGAGCGTGCGGAAGTACCACGGCATGGTCGCCGGAAACGCCACGCCGAACCCCTGGAATTGCTCTTCACGCCAGCCGCATTCGTACGGCCCGTCGCCCATCGCCGTCCAGGGATGCACCGTCTGAATGAGCAGCCGGCCATCTGGCGCCAACCGCTGCGCGAGCGCGCCAAGCAGCGGACTGAGCGGGTCGCCGAGGAGCGCAAAGTTGCACACGATCAGCTCCCACGGACCAGCCACCGCCTGCGCGTCGGCGATGAGCGTCTCGTAACTGACCGTCGCAAACCGTACACCGGGCAGGGGCAGCGCAGCGGCCTGCTCGATCAGCCCGGCGCTCCCGTCGATGCCGAGCACGTCAGAGAACTCGCGGGCGATAGCGCGCGCCAGCCACCCTTCGCCGCAGCCGACGTCCAACACGCGCCGAGCATCACGACCGGTACACGCCGCCACGATCGCGGCGTCGGTCCCCGCACGACGACTCGGAATGCGCTGCTCGCGCACCGCGGCCGTCCACGCCGTGGCATTCGCGTCCCAACTGTCGCGCAAACGCGCCGTCAGCATTGCGGGGTGGGAGGGATCATGGTTCGTCATGGCTCAACCTGCAAACGAACGGCGGCGACGGCAACGCCGGATCTCGATCTCAACGAGATCCTGCAGGATTGGGGTAACCGCCAGGTCGCTACGGCAACAACAACCGCCAGACCACGGAGATCACGGATGCTACGGTACCAACACGGATAAGCAAAAACGCTGTTGGCTTATCCGTGTGGTTTCGGTGTAATCCGTGATCTCCGTGTTCCGGCTGTTGCGATCGACCACCGAGCAGAGCACGTGCACGCGAGTGCGTCGGTGGTCACGCGACATCCTCCGCCCGGCACGTCGACGACCTGCTCCGATCTCGATGGCCCCACCCGTTCGTTCGGCGAAGTAGTGACCGTATGGTCACCGTGTGGTGACGTGTCCGTGACGTGCTCGAGGGATGATCCGCGCACACCCTCAACCCACACCGACATGCGTACGCTCCCCTTCTCGGTCTTGGCATTGTGCGTCGTCGCGTGCAGCGACGATAGCACGGCCCCAGCCGCCGCCATCACCTACCCGCTCAAAGCCGTCGATGCCGCGCCGACGACGTGGGGCACGCTCAGCGGCGTGACGATTGCCGGCGGATACGGCTCGGCGCTCGCCATGGATCCAACGGACCCCGCCGTGTTCTGGATCATGACCGACCGTGGTCCAAACACCACGACGCCGGTGGCCAACCGTCTCCTGTTCCCGCTCCCCAACTTCACGCCCGTGCTGGCCAAGTTCCGGTTGAGTGGTGACTCGCTGCGCCGCATCTCGACGATCGAACTGAAGAACGCGGCCGGCGTCAACATCAGTGGTCGCCCCAATCCGGCAGGCGTCGGTGCCACCGGGGAAACCGGCATTGATGTCAGTGGCGCGACCATTCCCACCGATCCCGATGGCTTGGATTCGGAAGGATTGGCGGTGGAAAGCAACGGCAGCTTCTGGGTATCGGATGAGTACGGCCCGCATATCGTGCACTTCGACGCGAGTGGCCGCACTCTCGAGCGCATTAACCCGTTTGGCAACGGAACCGGCGGCCGGCGGATCCCCGCAGTGCTTGCCCTGCGTCGTCCCAATCGCGGCATGGAAGGACTGGCCATCACCCCCGATGGCCGAACGCTCGTGGGCGCCATGCAGTCGCCGCTCGACAATCCCACCACCACGATTGGCCGCGCCAGCAACGCGTACCGCATTATCACCTTCGACATCGCCTCCGGAGCCACGAAGACGTTCGTGTATGTGGCCGATGCGGTCGGCAACATCATCAGCGAGATCACGGCAATTTCCGCGACGTCGTTTCTGGTGATCGAGCGCGACGGCCTGTTTCAGGGCGGCTCGCCGGCGGCGACATCCAAGCGCGTCTATCGCATCGACCTCGCGAATGCCACCGATGTGGGCGACCCGGCGAACGCGAGCACCGGTAAGCTCTTCGGCGGGAAGGTGCTCGAAGCGTTGACCCCAGCCGAACGCGCCTCGAACGCCATCACCCCCGTGTCGAAGTCGCTGGTGTATGACCTGCTCACCCTCCCCGGCGGCTATCCGCACGACAAGCTGGAAGGCGTGACGCTGATCGGGAAGGATCTGCTGGTGGTCTCCAACGACGACGACTTTGGCGTCGTCGACGGTGGGGCGAGTAACTTTGTGTCGAAGATTCTTCCGGCGACCCAGCTCCGTGATCGCGTGGTGCTGTACTTCATCCGGCTCAGCACGCCCCTGCGGTAGTGGTTTACGGAGCGGCAGCCGCACAATTGGCTGCCGCTCCGTCACGGCGTGTCGCGCGACCTTATCATTTTCACTGGAGTCGTTCGCGTGTTCATCGCTCGATTGCGATTCATCCGGGCCGCCGCCGCCCTCGCGCTTCTGGCCGTGCTGCCACTCCCGCTCGCCGCGTGGGGCGACGCAGGCCATCGTCTGATCGGACTGACCGCCGCGCAGCAGTTGCCCAGCGATGTCCCCGCGTTTCTTCGCAACGCCTCGCAGCAGTTGGCCTACCTGAATCCTGAGCCGGACCGGTGGAAGGCCAACGTGGAACGACGGCTCGATCCCGCGCTCGAGGGGGGCACGTCGCCGGATCATTACATCGACATGGATCTCGTCGAGACCGCCGTGTTGCGTCGGGCACTGGCCGCCCCCAATCGCTGGGCATTCGCCGATTCCTTGCGTCCCACCGGCGTGGCTCCCAATACAATGGGGCTGTTGCCGTTCGCCATCATTGAGCAGGTGCAGCGCTTGCGCGTCGACTTTCGGCTCTGGCGCAGCGCGCCCGATTCCACCGTTCGCGCGTGGATCGAGCAGCGCATCATCGACGATGCCGGCATCCTCGGCCACTACGTCGCTGACGGCTCAAACCCGCATCACACCACCAAACATCACAATGGGTGGGTGGGAGACAACCCGAAGGGCTACGCCACCGACAATCGCTTCCACGGGCGTTTCGAGTCGGCGTTCGTGCAAGCGCACATGAAGGCGGGCGATGTCACCGTCAACATGACGCATACGCCGCAAGTGTTCCCCGATGTGCGCGTAGCGGTGATCGCCTACCTCAACACATCGTTCGGGGAACTCGACCGCCTCTATTCACTCGACAAGGCGGTGGCCTTTCAGCCTGAAACGGCCACGCCGGATCAGAAGGCGTTTGCGGCCGCTCGGCTGGCGGCTGGCGCCGAGATGCTGCGCGATCTGTGGTACACAGCGTGGGTGACGAGCGCTGCGCCGTAACGGCGATACACCACCTGGGTGGCCTCGCTCAAACTTGCACCGGTCGCGCGCTCGGCACCCGACGCCGCCGTCGGGCCTGCATCGAGGTGAACGCCGCCGCGTACAGACAGCAGGCAAACCATCGCAATGCCGCCGTGCGCGGGGCATTCACGGTGGCCGGTCCGGCACCCAGGAGCTGGCCGTCCCAACGGATCACGGGGTTGAGGAGCAACAGTTCCCGATCGGCTGCACCCGTGCCACTCACCGTGGCGCGCACGTAGCCATCGGTCGGTCGCGCGACGGCGCGCGCGGTGGTGACGCCGTTCGCAGAGGTGACCACCGCGGTGCGCGACAGTCCATCCTGCGCGGTGAACGCCACGCCACCCACCGGCCCGCGCACGCGCACTTCGAGCGTATCGCCGATCATGCGCTGCGACACAAACGCGAGCTGCGCCTGTCCACCAGCGCCGCGCACCCCGATCAGGCGACCGGCGCGAATCGCCGCGCGTACGTCGTCGGGGCGGCTCGACGGCGCGTGGAGCAGCGTCCAACTGACCCCCGTCTCACCGGCGCGGCGAACGTCGTGCGAGTCGTCGTTCGCCATCGCCCACACCGCCCGACCGGACGAGAGGGCGGCATCCCACTGCGTCGTGGCGGGCGGCACGAAATGATTGAGCACTTCCAGTGCATCATAGCCCGAGAGTTGACGCAGATCGGCGGTGGAGTGTCCGCCGCGCAGCGCCGGATGGGCGAGCACCACGACGGCACCCGTGAGCGCAATCCGGTTGATGATGTCCTGCTTCTGGTGCGCGGTCTGGCCGAGCGGATAGTCGCGCCAGACGATCGCATCACCGCCGATGGCCAGGCGATGCGCCTTCTGCACGTTCCAGCCCTGCTCGTACACCGGGAAGGTGCCGGTGCGCGCCGCCGCCGACATCGAGTGGTAGTTGGACAACCCCACGATGTCGTACTGCATCGTCTGGTACGCGCTCGCCACCTGCTCCGCGGACTGCGTGCCGTTGGTGGCTCCGCCCCACGCCACGGAGTGCGCATGAAAGCTCGCCTTCTGCCAGCGGCCCGGCGCCGTGAGTTCGCCGTAGGGGTTGTACCAGCGTGGTCCGGCAAACGGACGCGACTCCGCAAACGCGTACAGCGGCGCCGTGGCGTAGAGCAGAGAAACGAGGAGGAGCAGCGCGAGCAGCCCCGTCATCGCGTGGGCCGCACACAGCCAGCCGAAGGTGGCCAGCATGGAAGTCATCGCACGCACTGGGCGCATCGATCTCCATCGCTTGGGTTCCCCTATCATCACCCGTCGTGATGCAGTCGCCAAGCATCCGTGCACAGCTGTGACTGACTGTGACCGAATCGTCGCGCGGCATGCTGCCCCCACGCGTACAACAACGCCCGGTCGACTGTCCACGTCGACCGGGCGTCATCATTTCCATACTACGGCGACCTCACCAGCCTGACGTCTCGTCCGGCACAAACACCACGTGCGGCGCATCAAGCCCTCGCGGGATCAAGCGTTGAGACCACGCGCCTGCGGTGTTAGCGCCTTCGGCAGAGTCCCGTCCTCGGCGTAGAAGCCGCTGACATAGGCCAGTTGCGACACCAGCATTAGAAGCATGAGAACCGGGGTCCGCATGCCGCGTGAGTGGGCGAGTGGTGCGCAGAGCAGGCGGAAGTAGAACGCCACCAGTGGTTCGCGGCGCGGGATGGCCACTTGGCGCTTGCCGCGGGCCAGGTGCAGATGTCGGGCGCCCCGCCCATAGGTTCGGTGTTGTTTCCAGAATTGTCGAAATGTCATCGAGCGCATGTGGCGAACAATGGCGTGCGGCGCCATGACGAGTCGTCTGCCGGCCTCTCGCCAGCGGTCGCAGAAGTCCCGGTCTTCGGCGGCGGCCAGAGGGAAACTCTCGTCGAACCCGCCGATGGCAAGGAAGGCGGTCCTCGGGCACGCGAGGTTTGCCGACATGAACCAGCCAGCGTTGTCTACGTCGGCGTTGTAATACCGATACAGAAACTCGCCCAGCTGCTGGCTGGCCTCGGCGCAGAGGCTGTCAGGCGCGCCATTCGCGAGAACGCCGCCGATCACGGCCTCAGGGAATTCCCGGCGTCGCGTGGCGAGCGATGTGAGCCACTCGCGTTCGGGAACGCAGTCATCGTCGAGCAGGACGACATACTCCCCGTTGGCATGCCGGGCGCCAACGTTTCGGGCGTGTGCCGGACCGCCGTTCTGGGGCACCACAATGAGCCGGACCGGGAGGTCACTTTCGTAGGCGTTCACCACGTCGGTCGGGGCCTCGGGACTGCCGTCATCCACGACAATGACCTCAAACTCCTTACGCGGGAAATCCAACTGCGCGATGCCGCGCAGACAGGCGCGGAGATCGTCTTTCCGTTGGAACGTGGGGATCACGATGGAGAATTGCATATCCGAGATGGCATAAGTGGAAGGCGATGCCGCGCAGAGCATCCCACTCGCAAGCGGCTCGTGGTCCATGCGATGCCGCACATTCATAAATGTCCGCGTAACAGTTCTTACACGGATTCGTCTCGCTGAAGGTCAGATCTCACCGGTGGCTCGCCATCAGAGCCGGGTCGCCGCATGATCAGCACCAGGGCGGGCACGTAGCAGGAGACCAACACGAAGTTCTGAGCCATGGGGACATATGGCTGAACCGGGTGCTGCCACGCCCACACCACGAACGCAAGAAAGCCAAGGGACGCCATCAGAGCCAGCATCGCCTGTTCCTGTCGCGTGCGGGCGACGGACTGGAGAGGCAACTGGTCCATGAAGAACAACAATTGCGGCACACACAGCATCGCCACCAGTAACCGGGCGTCGGAACGCCTCCAGCGCGTGAGCGCGACAAGCCCGACCGCGGCACTGCCCCACACGGGCGGCGCATGCCCCTCGAGCGTTTGGAGGCCGTGAAGCCATGCCAGCGGCCACGTTGGAAGGATGAGCACACTGGCGATGCCAATACTTCCCATGATCAGCGTGGTGCGCCAGGAGAATCGCGAGGCCAGCAGGGCAAGGCCAATATTGGGCTTAAGCATACCGAACCAGCCGAATGCAGGGACGACGGCAGCAGCAGCCAGCAGTGGCGAAAACTGCCCGACACCCAGCGCGAGCACGAGCCCGGGATTCGCCAGCATCCAGAGGCGCCACCATCCTCCGCGCGTCAGGAGAAACGCGAGCAGGCCGCAGCTCGATGCCATGAAGACGGCGCCCGCCTGGTGAAGCGGTAGTCCTGAAACCGGCCACGCGGCGAGGACCGTCGGGAACGGGTAATACAAGGGCACCGTGAACGGTTCTTTCCGGATCTCCGCGATCGCATGATACGGATCGATCCCCGCGCTCCACAGGCGCGCCGCGTGCCAGGGGTACACGAAATCGGGCCAAAAGGCGGGCCGCTGCATCATACAGAGTGACAGCAATCCCGCCGCCGTGGCGATGGCGAGTGCCACCAGGACCCGCTCGCGCATCGGCGGCGGTGGTGCGGACGGTGGCGCCGACACCGTTGTCGCAGCGCTGCGCTGCGTCGTAAGGACTGCTCCGTCCACCGTGGGCCTCCCGCTCGTGCCGATGCTGATCGTGAAGGGGCGGACTCGTGGTGGTGTACGCGATCCAGCAGAAACAGCCGCTCTCGTTACGGAACAAAGTCGCGAAGAGTCACCACTGTCAACAACGATGGCGTCGGCAGAGTGGCCTGATTCGAGCCCGATCCCTGCGTCGTCCGCGAAATGTGGCGGGGACGCAGCAGCAACCATTGCGCCACCTCAACACCTATTGTCATCTGTCCAAAAACGAATCGTTCTGCCCTTGCCTATTTTTCTGCGTGTTGAGATGCCATCAACACATCGTGTAAAGCCTTCTCGCATATCATGTTACATGATTTTTGGTTCACCCAATACGAGAAACCGGCCCGCGAAAGCACCGTCGCATTTTGCTTGTTTTCACGAAGTATGATGATAAAATCACCGTGTGACGGTTCTTGCATGTGACAGTCCTGCTTCCTACAGAACGGTCCGCTCCCGTGGGCAAGCGCTGTGAGTCAACCACCTTTTCCGAGCCTTCGAACCATGAATCGCATCATCAAGTTCCTGAAGAACGACGACGCCATCGCTGTGACCGAGTACGCGCTCCTCGTCGCCTTGATCGCCGTAGTCTTGATCGTCGCCGTGCGGGCGTTTGGCACGAATCTGAGCAGCTGGTTCGTCGCGAAGACCGGTCAGATCACGACGGTCTGACCTCGCAGCCCCGTACCAGTGGCCTGAGCGTGGACGGGCGGTGTGCTCATCTCAACACACCGCCCGTCGCGTTCGAGCACGGCTGCCTTGAGCTGAGACGTGGCACGGGGTGTCGGACTTCGAGCGGGCGACCGGAATCATGATTATCGCACGATCAGCCGAGGGTACCGTGTTCGTCTCAACTGACTTCGGCATGTGGTGGGGCATGCTGTTTACCGTGCTGTTACTCACCGCGTGCGTGACCGACATCCGCGCTCGGCGAATCCCCAATGGTCTCGTCCTGCTGATTCTGGCATCCGGCTTCCTGTTCCGTGTTTCATCGAGCCAGATCTCGACCGCCATTTTGACGAGCAGTGCTGGATGCGCCCTCGGCTTCGCCATTTGGATTGGATTCTGGCTCCTCGGTCTCTTGGGAGCGGGCGATGTCAAGTTCTTTGCGGCGGCTGGCGCGTGGCTCGGCCCGGGTCCCATTTGGCGTGCCGCCCTCATGGCAGCGCTACTGGGCGGCGTGCTGGCCGTCGTGACGCTCCTGCGGCAGGGCGTATTTCGGGACAGCGTCGAAAAGACCGCGCTGGCGCTCTCTTCTCGATCGTTAAGCGTCCTTGTTCCAACGAACGATGACGTCGATATTGGGAAGCGGCATCTTCCGTACGGAGTCGCCTTGGCCGGTGGGGCGCTGATGGTTGCGTGGCTTCCGTACATTCTGGCGTAGGGAGGCACATGCGTGGACTGCGAAGGCGGTTTCGATTACTGAAGCGCAACGAGCGCGGCGCCGCCATCGTCGAGTTCGCGCTCGTCGTTCCGATTTTCTTTCTGCTGGTGTGGGCCGGGCTCGTCTTGTCGCGAGCGTATCAACGACTCGGTGTGCTGAAGGGAGCACTGCGTGAGGGCGCCCGGGTCGCGGCGACCTTCGATGCCGCAGGCCTGACCGGCGGCACCGCGCAGTCTCGCGCGCGGGAACGCGTGCGGATCTACGCGGCTGGATTTGGATTCTCCGCGAGCGAGGCGGCTGCCGTCTCGGCGGCCGTTATCGTGGTGGGGGGAGTGACAAATGAGGTCACGGTAAGCGTTACGAATTATCCGCTGTTTGCTGATCTGATCGGTTTCAATGGCATCGACGCGATGCTGGTCTCCGACACCGCAGTCTTTCGCTGGGAACGGTCACCGTAGTGACGGTGACCTAGCATTTCGTATCCTGTTCGTCGCAGCAATTTGAGGCGCTAGATCCGATGACATCAAAGAAGTATTCAGTGGTCTTGCTCGCATCGTTGGGTATGGCAGCGCTGGCCACATTCGTGGTGTATCGGTTCATCGATGCCAGTACGGCCGAGAATCGTATTGCCACGAAGCCGGTGGTCGTGGCGGCGAAGGATGTGGCTGAGGGTACTGCGCTCAAGGAGTCCGATCTCCGCGTCGAGCAATGGCCAGCTCCCGTGGTGCCAGAGAAGGCCTTCGACTCGCCCGTGAATGTGGGCGGCCGAGTCACCCGCGTGGCGATCTACGCGGGTGAAGCCATTGTGTCCGGTCGTCTCGCGCCGGAGGGTGTGGTCCCCGGCTTGGAGTCCCGCATCGCGCCTGGCAAACGCGCCATGGGTGTCCGTATCACTGATGTCTCCGGCATCAGCGGTATGGTGCAACCCAACAGCCGCGTCGACATACTGCTCACGCTGGCGGCGGACGACGAAAACGCGGTGGGTACCTCGATCCTGTTGATGGAAGACATGCGCGTGCTCGCCATGGGGTCCGAAGTCACGCGCGGCACCGACGGCCGAGTGCAGCCGAGCTCGGTCGCGACGGTAGAAGTGACGCCGGCCGAGGCCGAGCGGCTCGCCGCGGCGCAATCTCGCGGAAGTATTCAGCTGGTGTTGCGCGGTTCCGCGGAACCGGGAAAGCCCGTGAGCAAGAACGCGCTGGGGAACATGGCGGACAGCGTTGATGCGCTGCTTCGGAAGTTGCCAACGGCCACCGCGGCCAAAGCGCCGCCCCGTCGCGTGCAGGCTGCCATACCGCGGGCTGAACCGGTGGTGCCGACGCCCCTGCCCCCGGAGCCGCCGCCACGAGTAGCCCGGCCGGAATCGCTCACGATTCAGGTCATTCGTGGCGCGACGAAGTCCGAAGAGAAGCTCAAGAAAGACTCGGTCAAACGCGACACCATTCGGCCATGATTGGGGCGACCTTTCTTCGCTCTGCAATCGGGTCGTCCCGTTAAGGAGGTTCATTTGCCACGGCGATTCTGGATTCAGCTACGGTGTGCTCTTGCCATCGTGGCATTGGCCCCGATGGTCAACGCGGTGCCGGTGTCGGCGCAGCAACTCGAAACGACCATCATACCGTTATCGCTCTCGGTCGGACGCGCGTATCCCGTGAGCACCACGGCGAACGTAACGCGTGTCTCCATCGCGTTGCCGGCGGTCGCTGATGTCGTCGTGATTTCCCAGCGGGAAGTGCTGGTGAGCGCCTTCTCGCTCGGCGAGACCGATGCCATTCTCTGGCACAGTGATGGAACGCGATCGCACTATCGGATCACCGTCCACTCGCCGTCCGACCGGAAACAGATCGCGATCGGTGTCAAGTTTGCCGAAGTACGCCGCGATGCGCTGCGGAACGTCGGACTGTCGGGTTCCTGGAGCGACCAGCAGACGCGAGTCGGTTCCGGCGCACTCAAGTCCGGCACCACGGCCGGAGGGAACGACGCGGTGGGTTCTGCGCGATTCCTCTCTGTGCTCTCGAATTTCGGTACGGATAACGTGCTGGCATTTCTCGAAGCGGAAGAGCAGCGAGGGAACGCGCGGCTCTTGGCCGAGCCGAACATCATCGCCGGCAACCGGGAGGACGCCTCATTCCTGGCTGGCGGGGAGGTCCCGGTTCCGGTTGTGCAAGGCGGCGTTGGCGCTGGCCAAAACAACGGGATCAGCGTCCAGTATCGTGAGTTCGGCATTCGTCTGAAGTTCAACGCCGAGATTATCAGCGATAGCCTCATCAAGCTGACCTTCACGCCGGAAGTGTCCAGTCTGGACTTTTCCAACGGTGTCGTACTGTCGGGGTTCCGTATTCCGGCGTTCCGGACACGCCGCGTCAGCAGTACCATCGACGTCCGCAGGGACCAGAGCCTGCTGGTGTCGGGCTTGTTCTCGGACCAGCAGGAGAGCGTCCGCAACGGCATTCCGTTCCTGAAGGACATTCCCATTCTGGGCAGTCTCTTTTCGAGTTCATCCTTTCAACGGAATGAATCCGAACTTGTGGTCGTTGTAACGCCAGTCATCATCGATCCGCTGCGTCCACGCGAACGGGATACGCTGCGCTTCCTGCCGGATTCGACGCGCCCGGCCATGGACGCCCTGAAGCGGCGCCTGCCACCACCACCAGCAACGCCGTGAATACCAGTGCGCGTCTCGCCTCCTTGAGGCCGACATGAGCCGCCACGCCCTGCTCGTCGGCGCGCCAGACACGCGCGATCTCGTGCTTCAGCAGTCGCTCGCGCGGTTCGGCTACACCGACGTGTTGTATGCGGCCACACTCATGGACGCCGTCGACCGATATGGCCGGACGCCCATCGAATTGCTCGTCCTCGCGCTCGACGAAGTGGAGGACGCCAGTCTGGCGGCCATCGACCGGACGGTCTGGCGTGACCATGATGTGCGGGTCATCGCCACCGGCCCGGCCGCGGATCCACGGCTCATGCTCCGTGCCATGCGTTCGGGCATGCAGGAGTTTCTGGTGCGGCCGATCAGCGAGACAGAATGCGCGAGCGCCCTGGAACGGCTGCAACGTCGGCTGCAGAGCGGCGATGCCCGTGGGGATGTCTATGCGGTCTACAGTGCGAAAGGTGGCGTAGGGGTCAGCACAGTCGCCGTCAATCTGGGCTGCGCATTGACGACCCTGCAGCCTTCGGCTCGTGTGGCCATCGCGGACATGGAAGTTCCCGGTGGTGACGCGAGCATTCTGCTGGACGTCCGTCCGAAGTACACCATTCGCGACATCGCCAAAAAGCTCGAACGGTTGGATGGTGAGTTGCTGAAGTCGGTCATGACGCCGACGACGGATCGCATGTGGCTACTGGCGGGGCCCGACGACTTGGAGGACGACGCGCTCATCGATCAGCGGGCGGTCAACGCCACGATTGCGCAGCTGCAATCGACGTATGACTACACGCTGCTTGATTGTGAGCATCGGTTGAACGATCGCACGCTGGCAGCGCTCGACGCGTCCGACCGCATTCTATTGCTGACGGAGCTTCAGGTGCCGGCGATGCGTTCGGCGCAGCGTTCGCTCGGGGTGTTTCGGCGTCTTGGTTATCCCAAGGGGAAGGTGGCCATCGTCGTGAATCGCTATCGGTCACGTGATGTCGTGTCCATGGAGGAGGCAGCCGAAGTGTTCAAGGAAGACGTCTTCTTTTGCCTGCCGAACGACTACAAGACCGTGTCTGAAGCGAGTACATCGGGCGTTCCGGTTGAGCACAAGGATCCGACCTCTCCGATCGGCTTAGCCTACCGGCAGCTGGCGCAACGAATCGCCGGGGGTACCCTGCCGTTCGGGTCGGCGTCCGCGTCATCCTCTGCGACGGGACCAGGCCCGCGATCGCGTCTTCGTGAACTCTTCGTGCGCAAGCGAACCTGATCCGTGTCCCTTATTGATCGATTCACCCGTCGAGTCACCACGTCATCCGATACTCCGGTGGCGGTGTCGGCCGTGGCCAACGGCCTCGACCCGCTTGACGTCGTGCCCAAGGCGGAGGCCACCGCCACGTTCATCGCCCGCACCAAGTCCAGTAACGACCTGAGTGCGGTTGACCGTCTGAAAATCGAGATCCATCACAAGCTCATTTCGCGGCTTGATCTCGAAGCACTGGAGCAGATGAAAGACGAGGCGGAAGTCTCGTTGCAGATCCGGCTCGCCGTCACGGAGTTTCTGCGGACGGAGTCGACGCCGCTCTCCCAAGCGGAGCGTGACGAAATCGTCGAACATGTGTTGTGGGAGGTGGTGGGGCTCGGGCCGATTGAGCCGTATTTCCGCGACCCCTTGGTGACGGATATTCTGGTCAACAACGCGCACAGTATTTTCGTGGAGCGGCAGGGCAAGCTCGAGCGCGTTTCGACCGAGTTCCGCAATGACGCGCACCTGCTGGCGGTGATCGATCGCATCGTCAGCCGCGTGGGTCGGCGTGTGGACGAGTCGTCACCCATGGTGGACGCGCGATTACCTGACGGGTCTCGAGTCAATGCCATCATTCCCCCGTTGTCGCTCGACGGACCGGTCTTGTCCATTCGACGGTTCGGCGCGGGACTCGGCGTACGACAGCTGCTAGAACTCGGGGCTCTCTCTCCGGAGATGGTGCAGTTATTGGCCGGCTGTGTCCGGGCGCGCCTGAGCGTGCTGATTTCCGGCGGCACCGGGTCCGGCAAGACCACGCTGCTGAACGCCATGAGTTCATTCATTCCGTCGGGCGAACGACTCATCACCATTGAGGACGCTGCCGAGCTCCGATTGCAGCAGGCCCATGTGGTGCGTTTGGAGACCCGTCCGCCGAATGCCGAGGGTCGCGGTGAGGTGCTTGCACGTGACCTCGTGAAGAACGCCCTGCGTATGCGACCCGATCGGATCATTGTCGGCGAAGTGCGCTCTGGTGAGGCACTCGATATGCTCCAGGCCATGAATACCGGACACGAGGGTTCGCTCGGCACCATCCACGCGAATTCGGCTCGCGACGCCATCGCGCGTCTCGAGACCATGATTCTCATGGCGGGCACGCAGTTGCCGATCCGTGCCATGCGCGAGCAAGTCGCGTCGGCGCTTGACCTTGTCGTGCAGGTGCAGCGTCTCTCCGACGGCACGCGTCGCGTCATCGGCATCACCGAGGTCACCGGCATGGAGGGCGATATCGTCACCATGCAGGACATCTTTGTGTTCCGGCGTACCGGCATGTCACCGGAAGGGCGGGTGATCGGTCAGTTTATGGCCACTGGCGTACGACCCATGTTTGCCGAGCAACTCAAGCTTGCTGGCGTTGATCTTCCCGTTGGCATGTTCGGTCTGAGCGCCTCATGATCCAACTGATGGTGCTTGTCGCCGTCTTTGCGTCGACCACCGGGATCCTGTACGGTGGCTACATCTTTCTCAATCGACGATCGCTGCAGGCGACCGATGCGGTCCGCGAGCGCCTGCGCGAAGTGGAACAGGCGCTGGCCGATTCTCAGAGTCTACTGCGGAAGGACACGGTCAGTGACTTGCCTGCACTCGACCGGTTTCTCGTCAGGCAGAAGTGGACCGCCACGCTGTCCCTGCGGTTGTCGCGCGCCGGGTCACGCATGTCGCCCGGCAGCTTCGTGTTGCGCCTGGCGTTGTCCGCCGGTGTCGGGTTTATCGTGGGCACCTTGGTTTGGCCTGGGCTCCTCGTGCCGCTGCTCGGCGCCGTGGTCGGTGGCACCGCCGCACTCGTCTGGCTCTCGGCACGCGAACGGTCACATCGAGAGAAGTTCAATGGCCAGTTGCCGGATGCCATCGACATGTTGGTCAGCTCGATGAAAGCCGGTTATTCGCTTCAATCCGCGATGAAGTTCGTGGGTGACGAGATGCCCGCGCCCCTCGGACTGGAATTCGTCCGGTTTTATGAAGAACAACGTCTCGGCGTCGAGGTGCGGACGGCGTTGCTGGCGATGCAACATCGGGTCAACGACCTCGACTTCCGCATGTTCGTCATTGCGGTGCTGATTCAACGGGAGTCTGGCGGCACCCTTGGTGAAGTGCTGGGACGCATCAGTGTCCTCATGCGAGAGCGTGCCGCACTCAAGGGAGAGGTGAACTCGCTCACCGCGGAATCGAAACTCTCCGGACGGATCCTGTCGGTGCTGCCGGTCGTGGTGCTCGCCGTCATCATGCTCATGAGTCCCAATTTTGTGCAGCCGATGCTCGTCAGTCCCCTGGGTCCGTGGTTGCTGGGGGCGGCGGGCGGCTCTGTTGTCATCGGGTACCTGATCATGATGCGTATCGCCGACGTCGAGCTGTGAGTTCCATGTCGCCAATTGTGCCGTGGTCCCCGACGCTGATTGCCGCGATGCTCGTCGGCGTGGCGGCGATCATTGTGGCGGGATTTGCCTTGGCCGCCGTGGTGCGGCAACGTGAGGTGCTGCGCCGCGCGACGGGCACGGAAGACCTGGCACTTGTCGTGTCGCCGCTCATCCCCGACACAGCGCCGAACAAATGGCTGGAGTGGTTGTCACGCATTGTCCCCACGTCGGCCCAAAACAATGCCGGGCGGCCCAAGTTGCAGCGGGCGGGGGTGAACTCGAGCAGTGCAGCGTTGGTGTACTTCTTATTCCGCATGCTGTCCTTGCTGGTGTTTCCCATTGCTGCCCTGTTGCTCGCGCCGCAGTCGTCGCCGGTGTGGTACGTTCTGCTCGTCGGGCTTGGCGTGTTCATGGGCCTGATCGTCCCGGCGGCAGTGCTCGATCGCATGATCCGTCTGCGTCAAGCCACCATCACGCGGTCCGTGCCCGATGCGCTGGATCTGTTGGTGGTCTGCGTCGAGGCCGGCATCTCGCTCGACGCCGCCATCCTTCGCGTCGCGCGCGAGTTGCGGCACTTGCACCCGGCGTTGAGCGATGAAATGGCGCTGGTCAGTCGTCAAACCAACGCCGGCGTCCCGCGTGAGCAAGCGCTGCGCGCCCTATGGGAGCGTACGGGCGTCACGGAGCTTCGTGCGATCACGTCCAGTATGGTGCAGAGTGAGAAGCTCGGAACGAGCATCGCGACCGTGCTTCGTGTGTCTGCCGAAACGCTGCGCCGCCAACGTCGACAGGCGGCGGAGAAGCGTGCCAAGCAGGCGCCTGTGAAAATGATCTTTCCTTTGATGTTCTTCATTCTGCCGGCCTTGTTCATCGTGGTGCTTGGACCGGCGATCTTCACGGTGATCAAGGAACTCGGGAAGATCTGATGGTGGCCATCAGCCGCACCCCTCGACGCCGATCGGCGTCGGGAGCCCAAGTCGCTCCAGATGGCCACCTGCTCCCGTGTGCGGGGAATCGACGCGGCGCGATTTTGGTGCTCGTGGGCATGCTGCTCGTCAGCATGGTTGGCATGCTGGCCTTGGCAGTGGACTTTGGTCGACTGGATAGCCTGAAGGCTGATTTGCAGACCTCGGCCGATGCCGCGGCGCTGGCAGGCGCGGTGGAGCTGCTCAGGGCAGCCTCGTCCATCCCGGCCGTCGATCCCCGGAGCGTCGCCGCAGCCTGGGTCGCCAAGAATCCGGCGATGAACGCCGCGGTATCCGTAGAGTCGGTGCTATGCGGCACCTACGCGGATGCGGGTCCGGCATTCCTACCGGACTACAGTCCTGCCGTTGGTTGTGGCGGCGGCGCCTACAACGCCGTAGAAGTCACCGTCAGCCGTCAATCGTCGGGGTTGTTCATGGCAGCGCTCGGGGTGTCTGCGCCACGGTTGAGGGCCACCGCAACGGCGGCCGTGAGCCCAAACACTCCGACGTTCCCTCCGTACACCGCCTGCCTGCCGGCGACTTGTCGAGTGTACCTGGTGCTGAATCGTCCGTAGTGGCAGCGCGAATGCCACGCTGACAAACAGCGGGAGTGGTGACCCGTGAGCCTTCGGCGGGAAGCGTCATCACGGTACGAATGGCGTGTGTCGCGTGCTCACCATCGCCGCCGATGCGATGTGCTCCTGCACCGGCGCCGTCGGCGCGAAGAACCGGTACATGGCAGGAATATCGTTCCGCAGGAGCAGCAGGATCACCGCCGTCGCCGTAATCACGGCGAGCATGAGGCCACGCTCCCGATACAGACGCTCGGGCTGCTGGGCGGCGCTGTCAGGCTTGAGGGCAACCTGCAGGTACAAGGCCATCACCAGCGCGACGAACGGAAACGCCAGAATGAGCTCCATGCGATAGCGCATGCAGAACGCGCCGAAGAACAGCATCGCGGCCGTCGCGGAGAACATGATCCCCACGAGCAACCGTTCGGTGGTGTAGAACGCGAACGACTTTCGATAAGCGGCGGCGCGGGCGCGATCGCCGATGGCCACGAGCTCCGCATAGCGCTTGAGCGCCATGAAGTAGCACCCGATCATCCAATAGCAGAGCAGTAGTGACGACGGAGCCGTGGTCTGCTCAGTCACGATGAACCAGCCGGCCAGCATGCGCAGTGGATTGTTCACCGCCTCGGTGAGCACATCGAGGTACGGCACATCCTTGGTGCGCACCGGCGGCACGTTGTAGGCGCAGGCCATGGTCCACAGGACCACCATCGTGACCAGGAACGGGACGGACACCCGCCAGGCCAGGGAGAAGCCGAGGCCGGCCAGCAGCAACCATTGCACGTACCCGGCGGCGGGCCGCACGCGTCCGGCCGCAATGGGCCGATGGCGCTTGTCGACATGGAAGCGGTCGGTCGGCGCGTCGAGAATCTCATTGAGCGTGTAATTGCTGGACGCGACGAGACAGATGGACGCCAGGCCGATGAGCGCGCGCGCGCCGAGCGCCCGCCAGTCGACCGCAGGGATCGTCCCGATCGCGACCACGATGCCGGGCAGCACGAAGACGTTCTTGAACCAGTAATCCACGCGCGCCATGGCGACGTGGCCTCGCCAATCGGGTCGGACGCGCGGCTCGCTCACGCCGGCACCG
>CAITQY010000464.1 GCA_903894655.1 uncultured Gemmatimonadota bacterium | reverse complement strand
GGTGCATTTCTTCGCGGAGCGCCATGTTGAGCGCGTCGCGGTAGGTAATCACGGCCATAGTCGTTGGGCTCTCAGCTCGTGGTTTCGACGAGGATGTCTTCCATGAGCGCCTCGAGCGGCAACTCCGGGCTCTGCTCAGCAAAGTCGATGCTGTCCTGCACGATCTTCTTGATCTCGTCGTCCATCGCGGCCACGTCGGCGGGTGAGATCTCCCCGTCTTCTTCCATGCGCTGACGATGCAGGGCGATGGGGTCGCGCTTGAGGTACTGCTCCAGCTCTTCCTTGGTGCGATAGGTGCCGCTCACCGCGTCGGACATCGAATGGCCCATGAAGCGGTAGGTGCGGATTTCGAGCAACGTGGGCGTGCCGTCTTTGCGCGCGCGATCGATCGCTTCTTCGGTCGCCTTGCGCACGGCGTGCACATCCTGCCCGTCGACCACGTCGCGCGGCATGTCGTACGACGCGCCGCGCTTGTAGATGTCGTGAATGGCCGAGGCGCGCTCGAGCGCGGTGCCCATGCCGTAGCGGTTGTTCTCGATGATGAACAAGCACGGCAGCTTCCAGAGCGCCGCCATGTTGAGGGCTTCGTGGAAGGCGCCGTTGTTCACGGCGGCCTCACCCATGAAGCACACGATGACCTGATCACCCCCGCGATACTTGATCGCGAATCCCACACCGGCGGCGATCGGGATATGACCACCCACGATGCCGTGTCCGCCGAAAAAGCCGAGCTGCTTATCGAACATGTGCATCGAGCCGCCCTTGCCCTTCGCGCAGCCGTCCTGCCGTCCGAACAGCTCCGCCATGGCGGCGCGTGGTGTCATGCCGCGGGCCAGCGCTTGTCCGTGATCACGATAGGTCGTGATGATGTAATCGTCGGCGCGAAGCAGTGAGATCACACCGGTGGAAATGGCTTCCTGTCCGATATACAAATGGCAGAAGCCGCCGATCCGACCGATGGCATACATCTCGGCGACGCGCTCTTCGAACCGACGCTGTAGCAGCATCGAGTAGAGCAGCTCGCGATTCGTGGCGGCCGACGTGCCTCCCGATCCTTTGGCTTCAGCCTTGGCATCGGCGCGCACGGGCTCGCCCTTCTTGCGGGGTTTAGTAGTCGACATGGAGAATGGGCGGGTGTGGATTACTGGGTCGAGCGGTGCGCGTACGGTCAGACGCCTGCGGCTTGCACCTGCTCCCACGCGTGGTAGCTGGACCGCACAAGCGGGCCGCTCTCCACGTGCTTGAAGCCGAGCTGCATGCCCACGAGATACAGCTCGCGAAACTCCTCGGGCGTGACATAGCGATCGAGTTCGATATGGCCGTCAGAGGGGCGGAGGTACTGGCCGAGGGTAAGGATGTCGACGTGTACGGAGCGGAGCTCCTTCATGACTTCGACGACTTCTTCGTTCGTTTCGCCAAGGCCGAGAATGATGCCGGTCTTGGTGGGGATATCGGGCGCGATGCGTTTGGCGATCCGGAAGATTTCGAGCACACGCTCATAGCGTCCGCCGGGGCGCGCCTTCTTGAACAGGCGCGGCACCGTTTCCGTATTGTGGTTGTAGATGTCGGGGCGCGCGTCGAGGACCGTGCGGACGGAGTCTTCGTTGCCCTGAAAGTCGGGCACGAGCACTTCGATGGAGCAGCCCGGCAGGCGCTGGTGAATCTGCCGGATGGTTTCGGCGAAGATGTACGCGCCGAAATCGGGGAGATCGTCGCGGTCGACGGAGGTGATGACGGCGTGCCGCAAGTTGAGCTCGGCGATCGCCTGCCCAACGCGCGACGGCTCCTCGAGGTCATACTTGGGCGGCCGACCATGCGAGACGGCGCAATAGGCGCAGTTCCGCGTGCAGACATCACCGAGGATCATGAAGGTGGCGGTGCCGTGCTCCCAGCATTCGCCGATGTTGGGGCAGTGGGCCTCCTGACAGACGGTATGCAGGTCGAGCTCCTGCATCATCTGCTTGAGGCGCACGTAATTCGCGCCTCCGGGGGCCTTCACTTTGAGCCACGACGGTTTCCGCTCAGGGAGCGCTTCGCGTCGGTGACGTCCCATGATCTGAACCAACTGCTCGGCCATGTTCTGCTGGGAAGGGCCCTGGGTGGTCCGGGGCGTGGTTAGAGAAGGTAGCCCGCTGCACGCGATCGGGAAACAGTACCGTAACCATCAACAGAGAAATAGCTGGAATTGTCGAGTGCGGAAACTTTGCGAAGGCGCGACCGTACGCAGCGAAAACCCCTTTATCCTGAGGCAGACCATGCTCCGTACCCTGTTTACCGTCGGCCTGATTGCCATGCTTGGCCTGGTCGCCCTGAAGTTGGTCTTCGGACTGCTGGGGCCGCTGGTCGGGCTTTTGTTTATGCTGGTCGGCTTCGCGATCCGGGTGGTGCTGATCGGCGCGGTGCTGTACTTCGTGATCCGGGTGGTGAGCCCGAGCACGGCAGCACGGATGGAGAAGGCGATTCGGGGGTAGGGCGAACTGGTCACTGATCACTGATAACTGCTGACTGCAAACTGCGAACTGCGAACTGCGAACTGCTCAGTACTGAGTGGTCAGAATTCGGGCGTCAGACTTTTTATAGTGGTCAGAGTCGAGCAACCATAGTCCTCAGTGTCGAGGGGTTTGATGGTGGTGGGCGGCGGGATCGCCTTCGCCCACCGCCGCTCGACACTGTGCACTATCGTTGCTGAATTCTGACCACTATACCCAGTCTGATGCCTCCGGCTGGCCGTCTGTTCTCTGTGCTTGCCACCGCGCAGACCTTAGCCTTCCCCTTCGCCGCCGCTCGCTGGCTCGGCGCCTTCTCCGCCGTCCTTGTCTCGCCGTCCACGCGACCGGCGCGCGCCGCCTCGACGGCCGCGGCGTCCGCGCCGTCTCGCCCGGGCGGCGCTGTCGAGATCCGACTCGTCGCCGTCGGCCAGCGCCTCGCCGGTTTCGTCGCTCCCCTCGGTGTTGTGCTCCGCGGTGCTCGCCGCGCCTTCCTGATCAGGCGTCGGGGTACGCTTGCGCGGGCGGGGCCGGGCCCCTGCCTCCGGGCTCGGCGACGCGTCGCCGCCCTCGGCAGAGTCACCGGTGGAGTCGGGGCCCGTGCTCCCGTCAGCGGCGGGGTCGGCCGTGCCATCCTTTCTGGCACGGCCGCGACGTGACCGACGGTTGCGGCGCCGCTTTTTTCGCGGCCCGGCGCTGTCGGTGCTGTCTCCGGCGTCTCCAGCATCGTCGGTGTCGCCGGTATCGCCGTCCTCGCTCTCGTCCTCTGCGTCGTCGGTGGCGCGATTGTGCGCGGTGGGCGGCACGGTGCCGCGCTCAACCGACGGCAATTCGCTGCCGGACGCCCGATCGTCGGGGGCGCGCGTGTTCGACGAGGGTTCGATCGCGTCGGAGGGGCCGAGCGCGCGCTCGAGCGCCTGCTCCGGTCCATCGCGCTTCACGGAGGGCGCCGCAAACGGATCCTCGAGCTCGATCGCGGGGTCGCTGTACGGCGACCGCGACTCCTCACGCCCGCGCCGCGCCGGCTTCGGCGCGGCGGTCCGTGTCGACCGTTCCCCTCGCGGCAGCCGCTCTTGGCG
>CAITQY010000463.1 GCA_903894655.1 uncultured Gemmatimonadota bacterium | reverse complement strand
TGCGGATTACCAGGCATCATGCCGGGCATCATGCCGGGGCCACGCTGCCCGCTCATCGGCGATCCCCCGCGGACGCCCTGTCCCCCGCGACCGTTCTGCTGGCCGCGTCCCTGACGCATACCACCCTGACGCATACCGCCCTGACGCATGCCGCCCTGACGCATGCCACGCTGACGGTTGGCACCCACCCGGTTACGTAGCTGCCGGCGCACGTTGTCGACCTTGGCGCGCTGATTGGGCGTGAGCACGGCGCGCACCTCCTGCTGCGTCTTGATACGAGCGAGCAGCTGATCGTTGCGCAGACGGCTGAGCTTATCGAGGGCCGCGCGAGCACCGGCGAGATTCCCGTCACCCTGCGTGGCATCGAGCAGATCGGCCTGGGCGCGCATCATATCCGAGGCGTTCGACTTGGGCGTCGGGAGCAAGGCCAGTGCTTCGAGACGCTTCACCTGGTCGTCGGTCAACTCGAGCTGCGTGCGGGCACGGAGCAGCATGGCGGCCGGATGAGCACCGCCGCGACCGCCACGACCACCGCGTGCATCGGGACCACCAGCACGTGCACCCGGTCCAGACTGCGCGGTGGCGGGACCAGGCGCCGGCGCCGCAACGGCGCGCGGTCGCGGTGCCGGTCGCTGCGTGGGAGGCGCCTGCGACGTGAGCAGTGACGGAACGAACGCGCTCATCGCGAGCACGAGCGCATAGGAACGGGATTGTGAGCGTCTCATGGGATCTATCTCCAGTGTGGGCCGCGTTCGCCAAGACAGGCGCCCGCTTCACCATATTCGACGAGTCTGCGGATCGGACGTTAAGGGGCGCCGGAGGCAAACGCCCAAACCCAACGGGATGACCCACTCTTGCGTCACGGGGTAGACGCGTCGTGCGCGATGGTGCACTCTCGTCTGCTCCATGCTGTCCGATTTGTTGGCGTGCGCCGCACGCCGACTCCCGCCCCCGCCCCGACGATTCCGTGGGAACCTGGCTCGAATCCATCACCACGTTGTTGTTCAAGTATCCTCCGCGCGTCTTCGCACGGGGCGATCTGGTGATGGCGCCAGTCGTACCAGTCCTGCTCGTGGCCGCGGCGGCGGCGATCGGGCTGCTCATCGTGATCGTGGCGTACGCGCGCGTCCGCACGCTGCGGCCGGCTGATCGTGCCATCCTCGCGACACTGCGCGCCGCGGCCGTGCTGCTGGTGATCGGCTGCCTGCTGCGGCCGGGGCTCGTGATCGCCTCGGCCGTGCCGCAGCGCAACGTGCTCGCCATCATCATGGATGATTCGCGCAGCATGCGCATTCGCGATGTCAGCGACGGCACGCGTACTGCCGCCGTGCAGCGCACCTTCGCCGACACCGGCGCGTTGTCGAAACAGCTGGCCAAAAAGTTCGCGATCCGCCGTTTTCGTTTTGCCGCGGACGCCTCGCCGATTGCCGGCGCCGCTGCCCTCAAGGCCAACGGCACGCGCTCCGATCTGGCCCAGGCGCTGAATGATGTGCGGGAAGACCTGAACGGCATGCCACTGGCCGGTGTGGTGATCGTGTCGGATGGCGCCGACAACGGCAGCGGCCCACTCGATGATGCACTGCTCGCGTTGCGCGCGCGTCGCGTGCCGGTGTTCACCGTGGGCGTGGGCACAGAACGCTTCGCACGCGATGTCGCGATTGAACGCGCACAGGCGCCACGTCGCACGCTGGCTGGCGCGTCGAGTGTCGTCGAGGCCGACGTGCGGATTCGCGGTGCCGGTCGTGATCCCGTGCCCATCACCGTAGAGGCCGATGGCCGCGTGGTGGCCACCGAAGCGGCCCGCGTGGGTGAGAAGGGCGATCTGACTACGGTACGATTTCGCATTCCGCCGCTCGATCCCGGTGTGCATCGCATCGCGGTGCGCGCGAAAGCGCTGCCCACCGAAATCGTGACCGAGAACAACGAGTGGCAAACCAGTATCGAAGTGCGCGCCGGCCCCGATCGCATTTTGTACTTGGAAGGAGAGCCACGCCCCGAGTTCGCGTTTCTGCGCCGGGCCGTCGCCAACGACAGTGCCGTGCAGGTGGTGGGCCTCATGCGCAGCGCCGAACGCAAGTTCCTGCGCCTCGGCGTGCGCGACAGTCTCGATCTGCTAAGCGGCTTCCCCACCAGCCGCGAAGAATTATTCGGCTATCGCGCGATCATTCTGGGCAGCATCGAGGCGTCGTTCTTTACCACCGACCAGCTGCGCATGCTGGCCGACTTCGTGAGTGTGCGCGGCGGCGGCTTGCTGGTGTTGGGTGGGCGCGCCTCGCTCTCGGAGGGTGGCTATGCCGGCACGCCACTGGCCGACGTGCTGCCGCTCACGATCTCCGCCGGCAGCGTCAACGTAGACGGTCCCGCTACAGCCGTGATGGTGCGCCCCACCCGCGCCGGTGAGGTGCACGCGGCGTTGCAATTGGGTGCTACGCTGGCGTCGTCGCGTACGCGCTGGGATTCGCTGCCGCCACTCACGACGGTGAATCGACTGGGGGCGTTGCGCGCCGGTGCCACGATGTTGCTGGCCGGCACGGCCGAAGGCGGTCGTAGCGATGTGCCCATTTTGTCTTGGCAGCGGTATGGTCGCGGCATGAGCGCCGTGTTCGGCGTACAGGACAGTTGGCTCTGGAAGATGGACACGAACATTCCGGTGGACGACGTCACCCATCAGACGCTGTGGCGTCAGTTGGTGCGTTGGATGGTGGAAGAAGCGCCGGCGCCCTTCGAGATCGTGGCGTCACCGTCGCGCGTGGCCCCGGGTGAGCCGGTGTCGCTGCGCGCCCGCGTGAGCACGCCGTTCTTCACCGATGTGAACGATGCCACCGTGACCGTGACCGTCACGTCGCCCACCGGCACCACGCAGAACGTGCCGCTGGAATGGACGCTGCGCGAAGACGGCAGCTACGCCGCACGCTTCACGCCGAATGACACCGGCCGCTACGAGATCGACGCGGTGGCCACCCGCGGTCGTGACTCGGTGCAGACGGCGACGACTTCGTTACTGGTGGACGAGCGCGGCGCCGATGTGGCGCAGGCGGAACTGCGCGCCCCGCTGCTGCGCCGCATCGCCGACGAGACGGGCGGCCGCTACTACCCGTTGGCCGATGCCGGCAAGCTGGCCGAGGACGCCGTCTTTACTGAAGCGGGCGTGACCGTGCGCGAGGCGAAGGACCTGTGGGACATGCCAGCGGTATTCCTGTTGGTCGCGCTGCTGCTTGGCGCGGAGTGGGGATATCGCAGATGGAGAGGACTGGCATGAGGACTGGCATGAGGCATCGGATTTCACGCTATGCACGGACGCTCGCGACGCACGGTGCGCTGGCCCTGGCCATCGCGCTGCCGCTGCACGCCCAGCGCACGCATGTGCTGCTGGTCGTCGGCCTTTCGGGGGAGCCGCAGTTCAAGCGTTCGTTCGAGGTGTCCGCGCAGTCGGCGCGCGATGCGGCGAAAACGCGCTGGGGCGTGAGCGATTCCAGTCTGATCGTGCTCACCGAAGACTCCGTGCGTACCGC
>CAITQY010000462.1 GCA_903894655.1 uncultured Gemmatimonadota bacterium | reverse complement strand
ACGTTCTCGGACCACTACCTGATCGAAGAGACCGACCCGCAGCCGACGCAGACCGGGCTGGAGGCGTTCACGCGGACCTACGCGACGATCCCGACGACGCAGACGGTGCCTAGCTCGGTCATCCTGTCGAAGCCGTCATTAAGCGGGACGTTTCCGCAGGACTACGGCTCGTTCCGTATTTTCCAGCCTGACGCGACGCTTCTGCGGTATGACGTTTATGCCACGCAGACGGTCCTTAGTGACAGCGGCGCGCCTGCGTTCAATCCAAGCGGGGGAACTTACACGCTTAGTTTTGCGGGCGCCACCACGCCGGCTATGGCTCACAACTCCAGCAATACTACTGTCCAGACGGAATTAAATGCGCTGACGCCTATATCTAACAGGGGAAGCCTTACCGTATCGGGGAGCTATAATTCAGCGGGTGGCTTCTCGATCTCCTTCAATGGCTACCCCCAGATTTCAATCTCCACGGGTTCACTTACCGGAGGAACCATAAGCAAGGTCGAGAGCTTGTTAAGTAACGGCTACGCTCAATTCGTTTCGGCTTATATCGCACCAAGCTCCACGAGTTACCCGAGAATTGATTACTCGGGACTTGTTACCAGTGGATCTATTTTCAACGGCACTTCTGGTGACTCCACGCAGGGCTTTTACGCCTTCGCGGCGAACAGCGGCGGCGCGGGTTACGGTGTGATTTCTGGCGGAACATTTACGATTTCAATCGTGCCTTACGGCTCGACCACCGCGACCTCCACCACTGGGCCAATCGCTTACAACGCGACAATCGCAACGGTCCAGGCCGCGCTGGATGCGATGTCGCCGGGGTTGTATCTCGCGCGCCAATCAAGCCTGAACACGCCGACGGCCGGCTCTGTGCTGAGTTTAATTCCTTACTGTGTGGGCGTTGACATTCTTTATGTTCCCGCGGCGCCCACTGGCGGAACCTACACGCTCACCGCCTTCACGCAAACAACCGCATCAATCGCTTACAATGCGACAGCGGGAACGGTTCAGACCGCGCTCAACGCACTCAGCAGCGTGTCAAACCGCGGCAACTGCACGGTGGCTGGAGACATTGCAAACGGATTCACCTTTGCGTTCACGAATCCGGTGATAACCGCGGACGCCACATCCCTCGTCCCGTCTGCTTCAACTATCACGCCGGCGACCACAGACAGCGGAATCGGGCGACTTCAGCAGATCGTGATGACCTCATCATCTGCGTTCAGGACGCTATATGCGCCTTCTCATGGCGTGAGCACGGGAGATGTTCTTTACCTGCGAACAGCGGCGACCAGTTATCCGCTTGTAACAGCGTTCACGATTCCCGACGCAAATACCATCCGGCTTTCCATCACGGCGTCCTCGACCTATTCGGCCGCGCTCACCATTGCCACCATCGGGCGCCGCACGATAAACGGATACGAACCCGGCGCGCAGACGATTCGCTGCCGCCGCATAACCAGCTTCTACATCCCCGGCGTCAGCACCGGCATCACGACCGCCGAGGACATCACCGTGCCGTTCGCTCAGAGCGATGGGCCTTCGCTGCTGCTCGCGATCTTCGCGGGAACCGGCACGCTCAACGTAAACGTCGGCGAGCTCACCCAATGGCGCGACGGCCCCATCCTGAGCCTCACCAAAACCACCATCAACGCGAACGACACATGAGCGCCCCCAACACCCTCCCGCCGCCCTCGTCCGACTCGCTCCTCATGTGGGTCATCCAGCGCCCCGCCGAGGTCGCCGCGTATCTGGCGACCCTGCGCGCCCTCCGCTCGCTGGAAATCGTCGTCACGCAGTCGGGCGTCACCAAGCGTTTCCCGGTGACGATCAGCGGCGAAAACGCCGTCGTGACCGTCACGCTCTGACCGCTGGTTGACGCTCGCGCGCTTTTCTAAGCGCGCATGAACCTTTTTATCTACACCGGGGCCAGTCGTCTCAACGCCGCAGTCGTCGAATCCGCGACAGACCTCACGCCGGTTTCGCGCCTGCCAGACCTCATCGTGGGCGACTCCGAGCCGGTCACGGTCAAGTTTCTGAGTGCGTCCGGCGCCTACGAGTCGTGGTCCGGCGGCGGCACCTACACGCTGTCCATCTCCATCGGCGCACTCGGGGCTGATGGCGTCGGCGCGTATTTCCAGACCTCCAGCTTTACCGCCGTGACCAACGGCTGGACCGGCCGACTGGACCTCGCGGCGTCCGCTCTCCGGTCTGCCGTCGGCGGATACCTGGCCGACCGTCCCGGCGTCACCGGCGCCCCGCTGACGTTGCAGGTGCGCGTCACCGACGCGTCCGGCAATACCGAGACCTACGCGCGCCAGTCCGTCGTCATCTCCGGCGCCGTCTCGGTGCCGACGACCGCAGACAGCACGCCCGTCACCTACGCGACCGCCGCAGACGTGGCCGCAGATGCCGCCACCGCCTCTGCTGCGGCCATCGCTGCCGCCGCGAGTGCCAGCGCCGCGTCTGGCAGCGCGAGCACCGCCGCGGGCCATGTAACCACGGCCGGCAACAGCGCGACCGCCGCAGCCGCGAGCGCCGTGACCGCGGGCAACAGCGCCACGACCGCGAGCGGACACGCCACGACCGCCACGACGCAGGCCACGAACGCCGCGACCTCGGCCAGCAGCGCCAGCACCTACAAGGACGCCGCGGCCACCTCCGCCGCGTCTGCCACCTCTTCGGCCGGCACAGCCACGACGCAGGCCGCACTCGCGACCACGAACGGCGCGGCGCAGGTCACGCTGGCGACCACGCAGGCGACCAACGCAGGCACGAGCGCCAGCGCCGCCGCCATCAGCGCCGCCGCCGCGCTCGTGTCCGAAGCCGCCGCCCTCGTCAGCAAAAACGCCGCCGCCGCCAGCGCCGCGACCGCCTCGGCCGTGTCAGGCTCGGGCAACGGGACGTTTTCGGCCGCGGCGCTGACGGGTGTGAACTCCATCACCGCCCCCACCTCCACCCCGCTCACCCTCACCGGCGGCAGCACGGGCGCGTCGTTGGTGCTGGGGCAGGGCACGGGTGCATCAATGTCAAGCTCGTCGAAGCTTAATTTAAGCGCAGCCTACGTCTCCACGCTCTCTGCGGGTCTCAACATCACGGGCGTAAACATCCCGGCGATCACACTGCAATCTGCGCACGCCAGCGGGCGCAACTATTTCCTCGGGTCCAATTACTCCGCAAACGGCATCCTCTCGCTCGCCGGTTCCGTGACGGCTGGCGGCGCGGCCACAAACATCATCATGAACGTGGACTCGACGGCGGGGACTGTTTCGCTGCCGCAGACCACTGCGAGCACGAACACCACGTCCGGCGCTCTACTCGTCGCGGGCGGCGTGGGCGTGAGCGGTGCGGGGTATTTTGGGGGCAACCTT
>CAITQY010000461.1 GCA_903894655.1 uncultured Gemmatimonadota bacterium | reverse complement strand
GGTGTCGTCTCGCAGGGTGGCCTGCAGGACATCAACCCGCAGGACATCGAGAACATCGAAGTCGTGAAGGGTGCTGCCGCCTCGTCGCTGTACGGCTCGCGCGCTGGTAACGGCGTCATTCAGATTACCACGCGCTCGGGTAAGAACCAGAGCGAAGGCGTGAAGTTCCGCGCCAATGTGGAATACGGCGTGTCGGACATCGAAAACGAGTACCAGTACCCGACCACGCACTTCATGCTGATGGACGAGAACGCGTCGCGCTTCTGCGTGACGGTCTCCGGTGCGGCCGATTGTTCGCGCACGGTCGACATCTATCAAGAAGCGTATCGCATCAACAACGACGGCGGAGACTTCTCGCTGCCGCCGGTCACGTTCGCGAATGACGGCGGCATCTCCCGGAATCCGGGTGCCGTGCTCTCGCGTGCGCTGTTCCAGGTGAACCAGTTCCCGAAGACGTACGACCCGATTCAGCAGTTCGTCACCAACGGCCAGGTGGTCAACTCGACGCTTGATGCCACGGGTCGCGTGGGTCGCACGAACTTCTTCGCGTCGGTGAATCAGCTGCGTCAGGAAGGCTCGGTGAAGCTGCTCCCGGGATACACGCGGAACTCGATGCGCCTCAACGTGGACCAGCAGTTGGGTGGCAACATCAACTTCTCGGTCCGCTCCAGCTACTCCAGCGCGAACGACTACAACAACGGCGCCGGTTGGTTCGGCCTCACGCGTCAGCCGGCCAATGCGCAGCTGTTCGCGGAAGACGCCAAGGGTCGCCTGTTCATCCGCACGGTCGCCCAGAACCAGGGTGCCCAAAATGTGAACCCGGCGTACAACGCCCAGAACTTCGCGCCGCTGAATCGCATCGACCGCTTCGTGGGCAATGCCACGGCGCGCTGGACGCCGCTCAGCTGGCTCGACGGCGAATTCAACTTCGGCTACGACGCGCGCAACAACTTTCAGGAATCGCAGCAGGATCGCGGCTACCGGACGTCGGCGCTCAGCTCCACGAACCTCGGCACCATCAGCCGGAGCGCGGGCCGCTCGTACTCGCTCAACGCTTCGGGTAACGTGTCGGCGCGCAAGAACTGGTTCGACGAGAGCCTCACGTCGCGCCTCACGCTGCGCTACCTCTACGAGACGCAGGACTCGCGCTCGCAGAGCACCGGCGGTGATAACCTCGCCGTGCCGGGACTCCGTGACCCCGACGCCGCGATCACGAACTATTTCACCTCGGGTGGTACGGAAACCGTGCGTCAGCTCGGCTTCTTCACCAACCTCGACCTCGATTACAAGGGTCGCTACATCGTTGGTGCCCTCGTCCGTCGTGACGCCGCGTCACTGTTCGGTGCGGCGAACCGTTGGCAGACCTACGGTCGCGCGTCGTTCGCGTGGCGCTTGTCCGACGAGCCCTGGTTCAACCTCAACCAGATCTCGGACCTCAAGTTCCGCTACTCCGTGGGTCAGGCCGGTAACCGCCCGAACTTCTCGGCGCAGTACGAGACGTTCACCATCGGTGCCGGTGGCGCGCTCAACCCGAATCAGCTCGGCAACAAGAACCTCCGTCCCGAGGTCTCGACCGAGACCGAGTACGGCATGGACCTCGAGCTGTTCAGCAAGTACGGCGTCACGGTCACGAAGTCGCACAATGTGATCGACGACCAGCTGCTGCAGCCGCCGCCGCCGGCTGCGGCCGGCTTCGCCAGCCAGTGGACGAACGCAGGTCAGCTCACGAACAACACCATCGAAGTCTCGCTCAACGTGCCGATCGTGGCATCACGCCACGTCGATTACTCGGCGCGCTTCAACTTCGATCGCACGACGTCGGTGATCACGCAGCTCGACATCCCCGAGTACTTCGTGTCGGCCGCCGGCCAGCAGGGCTCCGAGACGATGTTCAAGATCGTCAAGGGCGGTTCGCTCGGTCAGATCTACGGCCGCAAGTTCGTGAAGGAGTGCGGTCAGCTCCCCGCCGACTTCCAGAGCCGTTGCGGCTCGGGGCTCGACTTCCAGACGAATTCGGACGGATTCATCGTGTACGTTGGCCAGGGCAACACGCTCTCTGACGGCATCACGAAGAACCTGTGGATGACCCGCCTCCCGGCCGCCTCGGCGCCGTGGAAGGGTGGCACCACGGCTGATCCGCTCAATTGGGGCTTCCCCATCCTCGAGCGTGACGCCACCGGCGCCGTGCCCGTGTTGCCGGTCGGTCAGGCGCTCCCGAGCTTCCGTTGGTCGGTCGCCCAGAATTTCCGCTACAAGCGCGTCACCGCCTACGGCTTGCTCGACGCCACGGTGGGTAAGGACGTGTGGAACGTTGGCCGTCAGTGGTCGTACGGCGACTTCATGCACAAGGATGCCGACCAGCAGGGACGCTCGGTCGCGGATGCCAAGCCGATC
Organism: uncultured Gemmatimonadota bacterium; assembly: GCA_903894655.1. Classification (GTDB taxonomy): domain Bacteria; phylum Gemmatimonadota; class Gemmatimonadetes; order Gemmatimonadales; family Gemmatimonadaceae; genus Gemmatimonas. The sequence goes on along the minus strand of CAITQY010000461.1, from coordinate 2,016 downwards.
GGCTACTACTTCCGCGCCGTCTCCACCGGTGGTATCGGTGGCTTGTACGACGTGCTGGCGCCGAACAACAACACCGTGGAAGATGCGAGCTTCGTGAAGCTCCGCGAACTCTCGGTGGGATACAAGATCGGTTCGATCGGCGGCGTGGGTAACTGGAACCTCGCCCTCATCGGTCGCAACCTGATCACGTGGAGCAAGTACAAGGGCTTCGACCCCGAAGTGGGTCTCGGTGGTGGTGCTCTCGGCTCTGGCGTGCTCAACGCCGCCGACGGCTTCACCTTCCCGAACCTGCGCCAGTTCACGTTCTCGCTCAGCACCAGCTTCTGACCCCGGAGTTCATGCGGCGCGGGGGTTTTACTGCCCTCGCGCCGGTGGACAGCCTCTTGAGGAGATTCGATGCGTAAGCACGTTTCGCAGTACATCGCGGGCGGTGGGGTGCTGCTGGGGCTTATGGCCTGCAGCGGCGACTCGCTGAACGTCGTCAACATCAACAATCCAGACGTGGCTCGCGCCTATGCTACGCCAGCTGGCGTGGAAGGCGTCGTGGCCGGTCTCGGCGTGCAGTTGAACAACACGCAGCGCGCGACGGAGTCGGTGAACACGCAGGCGCGTATTCTCGCCGGCGAAAACATCGCGTCGGTGGCCAACTTCGGTATGGCGGCCCGCTCGCAGATTCCTCGTTCCCTGATCTCCAACGAGCTCGGCAACGACAATCAGACCGGCAACCTCGCGAACTTCAATCAGTTCTCGCGGGTCACCCGCACGGCATCCAACGCGATCGCCGCGGTCAACCGTTTGGCCACGACGGCACAGACGATCGGCAGCCCGGCACAGGACGCCCGCGCCAAGGCGTTCGCCTTCCTGATTCTGGGACAGGCGCTCGGCAATCTGGCGCTCGCCTACGACTCGGCCGCCGTCGTGACCCCCGCCACGCCCAGTGACGAAGTCCCGGGGCTCTCGGGATCGGCGCAGGTCGGCGCGGCCGCGTTGCAGATGCTCGATTCGGCGATTGCCATCGCCAACTCGGCGGCCGCCGCGAACGGCGCCAACGGCTTTCCGCTCCCCACCACGTGGATCAGCGGCGTCGCCGTCACGAAGGATCAGTTCGTCCGTCTCGCTCGCTCGCTCAAAGCACGTATCCGCGCCGGGAATGCCCGGACGCCAGCGGCACGCGCCGCGGTGGATTGGGCGGCGGTGATTGCTGATGCCACGAACGGCATCACCGCTGACTTCACCGTCACGCTCGGTGGTACCACCGGCTGGTCGGCGGCGTACGACTTCAACCAGATGTACGTCACGGGTGGCTGGCACGCGGTGCCGTACTTCTACTATGGCATGGCTGACGTGTCCGGTTCGTACGACGCGTGGCTTGCCTCGCCCGTCGGAGCACGTCGCGCCTTCACCGTGATTTCGCCGGACAAGCGCTGGCCCACGGGTGCCACGCGCGCGGCGCAGCAGGCCACCGCCCCGACCGTGGCGCTTCCCGCTGGCGTGTATTTCCGTAACCGCCCCACCGGTGAAGACGTGCCCCTCGTTGGCCCGGGTGACTCGCAGTACGACCACCGCCGCTATGGCGCGCAGTGGCTGAACTCGGTGGCCGGCTCCTATGTCGATATGTCCAAGACGGAAGTGGACATGCTCGCGGCCGAAGGCTACATCCGCACGGGCAACCTTCCGGCCGCCATCGCGCTCGTCAACGTGACGCGCGTGAAGAACGGCTTGGATGCCATCGGCAACGTGGCCAGCGCCTCCGCGGCGTATTCCACCAACCTGGCCACGTGTGTTCCGCGTGTGCCGGTCGCGCCGAACTTCACCAGCACGGCGTGCGGTAGCCTGCTCGAAGCCATGAAGTACGAGAAGCGGCTGGAGACGGCGTATACCGGCTACTTCATCTGGATGTCTGATAACCGCGGCTGGGGCGACTTGGTCGAGGGAACGCCGGTCGAGTGGCCGGTACCGTATCAGGAAATGCAGTCGCGTCAGAAGGCGTACTACAACGGCACGAACCGCGCGACG
>CAITQY010000460.1 GCA_903894655.1 uncultured Gemmatimonadota bacterium | reverse complement strand
TCTCGTTGGTGGCGATCCTCGATGCCGACCAGGAAGGCTTTTTGCGCAGTGATCGAGCCTTGATCCAGACCATCGGTCGCGCGGCGCGCCATTTGAACGGGATGGCGATCCTGTACGCCGATCGGATGACCGGCTCGATGCAGCGGGCCATCGGCGAGACCGATCGGCGTCGGACGATTCAGCGCGAACACAATGAGAAGCACGGGATCACGCCGCACGGCGTACTCAAGAGCATCGATGACGTTCGGTTGATCACCCGGGTGGCCGACGCTCGCGCGCCGCACGAGGACGTGGCGCCGGCCACCAAGCGACTGGGCGCGGAGAGCGTGCCGCGTTCGCGAGAGGATCTGCAGACGCTCGTTGGCGAACTGGAAGTGGCGATGCGCGAAGCCGCCGTCGCGCTCGATTTCGAAGCCGCCGCCCGACTCCGTGATCAGCTGTTCGAAGTGCGCACCGCGCTCGGCGAGAAGCCGGAACAGGCGCGAGGTAACACCGCCGCCGCGAAGCGACCGCCGGGCAGTGCCCCCATGCGGCGTGCCGGAGGGAAGCGTGGCCGCTGATTCATTGGTGTACCTGCTCGGACGCGGCGCCCCGCGGGCGCCCGATCGGGATACCCTGGAGGCATGGGGGCGAGCCCTTGGCGCTGTGCTCCCACGTCCCGTCGTGGTCACCCTAGAGGGCGACCTGGGAGTGGGCAAGACGACGCTCGTGCGGGCCATCTGCGTCGGGATCGGCGTGTCGGCCATCGAGGCTGTGACAAGTCCGACCTTTTCGATCATTCAGCAGTACGACGCGCCACGCGGTCCGGTCGTTCATGCCGACCTGTATCGGTTACGGTCGGACGCGGAACTGGCGCTGCTTGGCTGGGACGAGGTGGTGGACAGTGCTCCCGTCTTGCTGGTGGAGTGGCCGGATCGCGCGGAGAATACCCTGCCACGCGACAGCATTCACGTGGTGCTGGCTCATGATCCAGAGAGTGCTGATCGACGGTTGCTGCGCATCCACGCGCCCACACTGCGCTGATTCTGGTCGGACGGGTACCGACTGGCGTCGGTGACCGTCCTGGGGGCCTCGTCGTGTTCGGTGGTGTGTGGCGCGCGATGCCGGTTGACGTCGCGAGCTTCCCTTTCACCATTGCCATGCCCGTCGTCGGCCCACGCGGCCCGCTTATACGTCTCGCGAAGTGCTCTCGGCGCTCACGTATGCGCTCGATCTCACCGAAGGACGGCGCCCTGGGCAGAGGCTCCGAAGGGCGCATGATTGCCAGGCGCATTGGCCGCGAGCTCGCCCACGATGACGACATCTTGGGGGCGCTCAACAACGCGGCCCTGTTGAAGGATTCGGGGTGCTCCAGCGATCGGGACACGTGGTGGCACCTCGAGCAGGCCACGCAGGCCAAGCAGGCCACGATGGCTCGCGCCGCTAAGGGCTGGGGAACGATCGGCCGGCGCGCTAGACTCTATGTATGTCCGCCCCCGCGCTGCCCCCTGAGCCGTCCGCGACGCCCCGCGCGCTCCTGCTTGTGCTCGAAGCTTCGTCCACCGCTGGCTCGGTCGCCTTGATTGCGAATGGAGTGCGCGTGTCGGTGCGACCGGTCGCGATGGGTGCCGGTCGGGAAGATCAGCTGTTTCCGGCGGTGCAGGCGCTGCTCGCCGAGGCCGGTGCTACTGTGCAACAGCTCACGGGCGTGGTGTGCGGCGCCGGTCCGGGCAGCTTCACCTCGCTCCGTATCGCGGCGTCGCTCGCGAAAGGGTTGGCGGACGGCGTGGCCGTGCCGCTCTTCGCGGTGTCGTCGCTGCTTCTCGCGGCGGCTGACGCGATTGATGCGCTTCCCGCCGGCCCCGGCGTGGTGCACGCCGACGCACTGCGCGGAGAGCGTTACGTGCTGGATGTCATGTTCGACGCGGATGGCCGTGTGCGGCCCACGTCGGCGCTCCAACGCATGAGCCTCGAGCAGTTGGAGGTGCACGCGGCTGGGCGCCCACGGCTCGCAGTGCTCTCGTCGCCGGCTCCGGACCGCGAGACGCGCATCGTGACGCCGTCGTCAGCGAATTTACAGCGCGTTGTCGCATCGGCATGGTCGAGGGCCGTTTCGTTGGATCGTTGGGAGCCGGAGTATGGCCGCTTGGCTGAAGCGCAGGTGAAATGGGAGGCCTCGCACGGCGCACCGCTGCCGACCCACGTGATCTCGTGACGGTAGCGGGCATCTCTATCCGACCGACGCGTGCGGATGACGTACCCGCGATGGCGTCGATCGAAGTACTCGCCTTCGGTGATCCGTGGCCGGCGACCTCCTTTCACGAGCTCTTGGCGCATCCGTTCTCCCGGATGGCCACCGCGGCGGACGAGTCCGGCGTCGTCGTCGGCTACTGTATCATGTTGCGCGCCGCCGACGAGGCCGAGATCGCGAACATCGCGACGGCGCCGGGTGTCCGACGGCGGGGGATCGGCGCCCGCCTCCTCGACGACGCGATCGCCGCTGGGGAATCGGCGGGGGTGGTCGCCATGTTTCTCGAGGTGCGCGAGTCGAATACCGCGGCGCGCGGGCTCTACGCTTCGCGTGGCTTTGCGGCAGTTGGGCGACGGCGGGGGTACTACCGGCACCCCGCCGAAGACGCGCTGGTCCTGCGCCGGGACGCCGCCGCGTTCGAATAGCCTCACGCGCAGCGTTCGGGTTTGGTTTGGTCAGAGGTCCATCCTAGGTTATCCGACACCCACTACCATCGCACTCCGAGGAGGCACCATGAGTCGCAGCCTGAACAAGGCCATTTTGATTGGCAACGTCGGATCAGATCCCGAAATCCGCGCGGTCGGCACCGGTACCCGCGTCGCGCAGTTCTCGCTCGCCACAAGCCGCAACTGGACGGACCAGACCGGCGCGAAGCAGGAGAAGACGGAGTGGCATCGTTGCGTCGTCTGGAACAGCGCCCGGGGC
>CAITQY010000459.1 GCA_903894655.1 uncultured Gemmatimonadota bacterium | reverse complement strand
GCCACGACGGTGCGCACGGTCACGGAGGCGATCCGTGTGGTGTCGCGCTACGGCGTCGTCCGCGTGCGGGCCGGCGTGTACATCGAACCGACGCTCATCATCCGACAGCCACTGACGCTCGAAGGCGAGCGCGGGGCTATCCTCGACGGTGGTGGCGTGCGCGAGATTCTGGTGATCGGCGCGGACTCCGTCACCGTGCGCGGCATGACCTTTCGCAACACGGGCACCAGTCAGGCCACCGACCGCGCGGCGTTGCGCGTGGTGGAAGCGGCCGGCTGTCTGATCGACGGCAACACGTTTACGAACACGCTCTTCGGCATCTATCTGCAGCGGGCCAGCGCCTGTCTGGTGCGCCGGAACACGCTGGACGGCATGGCCGGCTCCCAGACGGTGACCGGCAACGGTCTTCACCTCTGGTCGAGCCGCGACATCGTGCTCGAAGACAACGTGATCCGCGGGCATCGTGATGGGATCTACTTCGAGTTCGTGACCAACAGCCGCGTGCGTCGGAACCTGAGCACCGGCAGTCACCGCTACGGCCTGCACTTCATGTTCTCCGATTCGTGCCGCTACGAAGACAACACGTTTCGCGCCAATGAATCGGGCGTCGCGGTGATGTACTCGAAGCGCGTGCACATCACGGGCAATACGTTCGAGCGCAATCGCGGGAGCGCCGCGTACGGCCTGCTGCTCAAAGAAATTACCGACAGCGAGGTGCGCGGCAACCGGTTCATCGAGAACTCGATCGCGTTGCACATGGAAGGAGCCAGCCGCAACGCGGTGGTCGACAATGACTTCGTCCGCAACGGCTGGGCGGTGCGAGTGCTGGCCGACGCGCAGGAGAATGTGCTGCGCGGCAACGCGTTTGCCGGAAACGTCTTCGACGTTGGCACCAACAGTCGGCGCAACTACAGCACGTTCAATGGAAACTGGTGGGATCGATATACCGGCTACGATCTCGATCATGATGGCCGCGGCGATGTCTCGCACGCCCCGGTGCGTCTGTTCGCGTTGCTCGTGGAGCAAGCACCGGCCGCACTCGTGCTGAGCAGAAGTTTGCTGGTAGACGTGCTTGACATCGCCGAGCGTATCGTGCCGGCGCTGACGCCGGCCTCGCTGCGCGACGCGGCGCCGCTGATGCATCCTCCCCGGAAACTGCCATGACACCCGCACTCGTGCGCCGCGCAGTCCGCGAGGCGTGTGTGACCGCGACGCCGATTACGCCCCTGCTCCGCGTGGCGTCGCCGCTCGTGACGGTGCGCGGGCTCATGAAATCGTTCGGCCACCGTCGCGTGCTGGATGGCGTGGACCTCGATATCACGCGCGGTGCGGTGACGGCGATCATCGGACCGAACGGCGCGGGCAAGACGACGCTCAACAAGGTGCTGCTCGGCCTCGTGCACGCCGACGCCGGCCGCATGGCGTTCGACGGCGTCGAGGTGGCGGGACAGATCGCGTATCGCGCGCGCATCGGCTACATGCCGCAGGCGGCGCGCTTCCCCGAGCGCTATACCGGACAGGACGTACTCGACCTGCTGCGCGACCTGCGCGGCGAGACGACGCCGCGCGATGTGACCTTGCTGACGGCACTCGGTGTCGACGCATTTCTCGGGCAACCGGTCCGCACGCTCTCGGGCGGACAGCGTCAGCGGCTCAACGCCGTCGCGGCATTTCTCTTCGCGCCCGACCTGCTGCTGCTCGACGAACCCACCGCAGGGCTCGATCCGATCGCCAGCGGCATCCTGAAAGAGAAGATCCGCCGCGTGCGACACGACGGATGCGCCGTGGTCATCACGTCGCACATCCTAAGCGAACTGCAAGAGATCAGCGACACGGTGGTGTTTCTGCACGAAGGTCGTGTGCGCTGGTCAGGCCCGCTCGCGCAGCTGCTGGAGACGACCCACGTGGATTCGCTCGAGCGCGCCATCGCGTGTCTGATGCAACCAGCCATCGACGTCGCCGGAGCCCGCTCGTGAACGCCGCGCCGCGCTCCACGATGGGCACCGTCCTGCGCCACGAGGCGCGCGCGGTGCTCAAGAACCGCGGCGTGCTCGCGTTCGGCGGCGGCATCCTGCTGCTCACGGAGTGCCTGCTCCGGCTGACCGGCAGTGGCCCGCGCGCGCTGTCCTCGTTGCTAGGCTTGGTACTGCTGGTGGTGCCGCTGGTCACGATGCTGTTCGGCGTGATCACGTGGCACACGTCCCGCGAATTCAACGAGCTGCTGCTCGCCCAGCCGGTGCGTCGCACGGCGCTTTTCAGCGGGCTCTATCTGGGGTTGGTGCTCCCGCTGGCCATCGCGTTCGCGCTGGGCCTGCTACTGCCCTTCGCCCTGCACCGCGCCCTCGGCCCTGAGACGCTGCCGTTACTCGTCGCCACGCTGGCTGGTGGCGTGACGCTCACCTTTGTCTTCGGCGGTCTTGCGCTGTTGATCGGCGTGGCGATCGAAGACCGACTGCGCAGCATGGGCGCCGCGATCGCCGTGTGGATGCTGCTCACGATCGGCTACGACGGGCTGATGCTGACGGTCGCCACGACGTTCGCCGACTACCCACTGGAGAAGCCGATGCTGGCCCTCACGCTGGCCAATCCGGTGGATCTGGCCCGCACGATGATCGTGCTGCAAAGCGACGCCGCCGCGCTCATGGGCTACACGGGCGCGCTGATGCATCGCTTTCTCGGCAGCCTGCTCGGATCGCTGGCCGCGAGCGCCGGACTGCTGCTCTGGATACTCGTCCCCGCCTGGGCGGGGCGACGGGCTTTCGAACGCCGTGATTTCTGATCGATCGACGACACACGGTGCGCGTTTCACATCACATTCTCCTCCGACCCTTCCAGATGCCTACTCGTTTGACTCTGACCCGTCTCGCCTTCGCGACCGCTGCGCTGCTCCTCGTTGCCTGCGGCGGCGATAAGGCCCCCGCCAGCGACATCGCGGCGGGTGGTGCATCAGGCCCGGCCGCTGCGCCGTCGTACGTGCCGAAGCCAACGGGCACGGTGATCACGATTGAAATGACCACCGACGAAACGGGCAACTACTTCAAGCCGAAGGAAATCGAAGCGAAGCCGGGTGACGTACTCAAGTTCGTGCTGGTCGCGGGTGTGCATAACGTGCACTTTCTGGCCGACTCGAACCTCGGTGTTCCGGACCTGCCAGCCGTGTCCATGTTCGCGCAGTTGCCAGGTCAGGAGATTCTCGTGCCGGTGAACTTCGCGGCAGGCAAGAGCTACTACTTCCAGTGCGACCCCCACGCGCTGCTCGGCATGGTCTGCACACTGAAGGTCGAAGACGAGTAGCCAGGGGTCAGGCGTCAGCGAACGGCAACGGCAACGGCAACGGCCAGAACAGGGAAGCCGCGGATCTCACGGAACCAACACGGATAAGCAAAAAAAGCGCTGTTTGCTTATCCGTGTTGGTTCCGTCGATCTGTACGATCCGTGTTCAGGCTTTTGCTTTTGCTTTTGCTTTTGCTTTTGCTTTTGCTTTTCTACCGCCGCGCGCCTAGTTCGCGCCGTCGGTCACGAGCGTGTCGTACTGACGGCCGCGCCAGCGCGTCGGCGTGCGCGCGGTACTCAGCGTGAGGCGCCAGGCGGCGGCGATGTCCGACAGCCACGACAACCAGAACGGCCAGCCACGCTCGGCGTAGCTCTGGCGCAGCGCGACGAGCATCATGAGCCGCACCATCAGCGCGGACGCGTTCACCAACACCAGCGCTTCCAGCAGCATGGTGTGCGGATTGTCGGCGGCCGGCCACCCCATCGACGCGAGCATCGTGGCGAGCGCGATCAGCATGGGCAGCGGCAGCGCCTGCGCGCTCCACACCAAGGCCACGTCGACCCAGCGGCGCCAGGTGGGGGTGGCGTCTTTCAAATCGAAGCTGCGACCCCATTCGCGCCACATCTCGGCCAGCGACACATACGCGCTCACCTGAATGATCTTGGAGCCATCAAGGAAACCCACACGCGCGCCGTGTGACGCGAGATGGCGCGCCAACGTGACATCGTCGCAGAACGAGGCCCGCGCCGGTGCGTAGCCGCCGTGTTGCTCGAGCAGCGCGCGCCGCGCCACGAAGCACTGCCCGTTGGCGAGCACGCGGTCGGGGGGCGGCTGGGTGGCCCCGGCGGCGCCGCAGCGATACACGAGGGTGACCAGCATGGCGGGCTGCACGAACCGTTCGGCCGACGTCTGGTCGCGGAACTGCGGCGAGAACGACGCCACGTCGTAGCCGTCCTGCTCGACCGCGTCGACCACCGCACCAACCAGTCCAGGCGCGGGCACGGTGTCGGCGTCGATGCCGAGTACCCAGGCGCCCTTGGCCTGCCGGAGCCCCGTCTCGAGTGCCCACACCTTGCCCACCCATCCGGCCGGCAGCGGCTCGTCGGTGACCAGGCGAATGCGCGGATCACGGGCCGATGCCGCCTCGACCAACTCCCGCGTGCCGTCGGTGGACCGACTGTCCACGATGAGCACTTCCAGCATCGGTTCGGTCTGTGCCATCAGTCCCGCCAGGCAGGGACCGATGCGCTTGGCTTCGTTGAGCGTGGCCACGACCACCGTGACCGTGGTATCGGTGCGCGGCGTCAGGCGCGGCGCGATCGGCGGCCGTCGCGTGCGCCCGGGCATCAGGCGCACGAGCAGCAACAGCAGCAGCGGCAACTGCACCGCCAGCAGCGTGAGGCCGAGGCCTCGCGCGACGTCTGTCAACAGGGCCGCGGCGTTCATATCGAGGGCTCGTGCAACACGCGCGCGCGCATCGATTGCGACACGCTAGGCTCGGTGCGCACGAGCGGCGCGACCGCCTTCGCCATGTCGCCAAAGATGAATAGGGGTGCCGGATACATCGCGTACCTGTAAAGAAGCCCGAAAAGACCACGCGGCGTGACGAGCGCCGCTACGTCAACAGGCGCGGACGCTCGACCAGTTCCACCCGCCAGCAGTCGACCGCCTCTCCAAGATACATCCACGCAGGGTGCCGGCGCCGCTAGGCCCCGTCGACGTGCCGCTCCACGGGCTCATCACCGCTCGTGGTCAGCGTCCCCGGTACGTCGTGTATCCGAAGGGACTCAGCAGCACGCGGACTTTTTCAGGCCGAGCGTCGCGACCCGCGCCCCATTACGCCTTGCGCCGACGGACCACCGCCAGGCCGACGAGCCCTGTCCCTAACAGGACGAACGTCGCTGGTTCGGGAACCGTCGTCGGTGCGTCGGGATCGGTGGGCGGTACGACGGGGATTTCCTGCACGCCCACAAAGGTGAAATCGAACGGCGTGAGCGCGGAGACATAGTAACCGTCGTCCCACAGATCCCACGCACCCGCGTAGCGACTGCACGTCTCGTCCACCTACGCTGACGCGAGCAGTGTCACGGATGGGCCGGGTTCTTCCTCGCAGGTCTTTGGAATCCAGGAGTCCACGTCCAATGTCTCAGCGGAATACGGCACACAGTTCGCCTCATTCTCATCGCAGAACGCTCCAGACATGACTGCATAGTCGAAGAGCCCGACGAACCCGTGGCCGATCGTGCCACCGAGCCCCACTTGGGACCGGACGTCCAACCCCTCTTCGTTGGTCCCGACAAACGAGGGAAGCGACTGGTTTCGCGCGATCGTTTGGCTGGCCCAGTCCGAGGCCGCGGAGGCCGCCAACGAGTCACTCCCAAACCATGGCTGCGATTTCAGGAGTAAAAACCACGAGGATTCCGGGCGTGCGCTGGTCCAGTCCAGCGTGAACGTGTAGGTCCCGAGCGCGTACGTGATGCCGTTGTACGTGAAGTTCTGCCCGGAAGGCGTCCAATTGGTCGTGGTCGACGTGAGCTGTGCACGCACCGGCATGGGTGCCGCCGTCAAGGACACGGCCAGTCCGAGTAGGGCAACCGTTCGCGTCGGGCCGTTCGTGATCGCAGCGCAACGCACAACAAGGGCGTCAATCAGGTTTTTCACAGGATGCTCGTCGTTGATGTCACCGGCGTGTCCGCGAGGGCACGCAGCGACTCACGCGTCGTCGAGTCGCCGTCCCTCATCACCAGACTCGACCGTGGCAGGAACTGTGCCGGTCGGCCCGCCGGGGCCACCCTCGATTGCGCACGTTCGCGTAAGTGCATGTGCTGCAAGCACTTGCAAAGCCCCCGACTCAATTCCGGCGAATGGATCGGTGTCGGGGTGGCGGGGACCAGATACCCGCGCAACATGTACGGCACATCATGATACACATGTAAGATACATCATGTTGCACAGGTGTTGCACATGCGCAACATGTTTAGACGTGCATTGCCAGTCCCCGCGGTCGTCCTTCCTGTTTCCCATCGCCACTCAACGATTCCCATCCCTCCAGCTCAGCCAGGGCGCAGAAGGCCCCCACGGTGACCAGCCGGGCGATGCCCCCCTGCCGGAGGCGCTCGCCACGCGCATTCCACCCGAGGCGAAGACGGGGGCTGCTCGTGAGCGGTTGCCGGTGGCCCTCAGGGGTTCGGCGGCGTCCAGCTCGCCGCCGCCGTGAGCGTATAGCGGTACCCCACGTCCACGATCTCCTCCATCTTTTCAAAGTCCAGCATACCGACACCGTCGATGGGCGGACGCAGGTAGAGGTCCACAGTGCGTTTGACTTCGGCGGTCCGGTTGGCACTGGAGAGTTCGGTCGTTCGCATCAGAATATCCAGCATCCCGGGCACCGCGATCTTCGTGCGGAACGGCAGCACGCGGCTCCAGAAGATTGTCCATGGGCTCGGGAATCCGCCGGCGCCGATCCCGACGTCTTCCTCGACACCGACATCGACGGCAATCACCGGTCCGCCACCGCATTTGTGGCGCATCACGTCGCCCGGCAGGTTATTCACGATGCCGCCGTCGACCAGCAGGTGCGAGCCCGACACCACCGGCACCGACATGCCGGGCAACGAGCCACTGGCGCGCGTCGCCTCCCACAGCGGCCCGGTGTCGTGCACCACCATTTCGGCCGTCGTCAGATTGCTCGAGACGGCGAAATAGGGCAGCCACAGATCTTCAATCCGCGTGTCGCCGAACGACATCCGCGCACTCTCGGTGATCCGCTTTGATTTGAGCATGGCAATCACGGGCACCGTGTATTCCTGAAACGGCTTCAGCGCGATGATCCGGCGGTTGAGCGCGTAGAGCTGTTCGAGAGTGCGCCCGGTGGCCAGCTGGGCGGACATGATGGCGCCGATGCTGGTGCCCCCCAGCACGTCGATGGGAATGCCCAGCTCGCGCAACGCCTTGACCACGCCAAGATGCGCAAATCCGCGCGCCCCGCCGCCGCCCAAGGCGACGCCGACGGCGCGTCCGGTGATCGTGCGGGCCACCCGCTCGATATCCGGCTGATGGTTCCGGTGCACATGGAGATG
>CAITQY010000458.1 GCA_903894655.1 uncultured Gemmatimonadota bacterium | reverse complement strand
TCAGGCGCGTTTCACTTCCTTCGCCCAGCTGTCCCGCATGCCCACGATCCGGTTGAATACCAGCTTCTCCGGCGTGCTGCTCTCCACCTCGCTCATGAAGTAGCCGGTGCGCTCGAACTGATAGCGTGACCCGATGGGATCGTTGGCCACGCTCGGCTCGATCTTGGCATCGGCGATCACCACCAGCGATTGCGGATTGAGCGTCGAGATGAAATCCTGCCCCTCGGGCACCGCATCGGGATCGGGCTGCGAGAACAGGCGGTCGTACACCCGCACTTCGCACGACAACGCCTGGGCCGCGCTGACCCAGTGAATGGTACCCTGCACCTTCCGGCCATCGGGCGCCTGACCGCTGCGCGTGGCCGGATCGTACGTGCACCGCAACTCAATCACCTCGCCGGCGTCGTTCTTCACCACCTCGTTGCACGTGATGAGATAGCCGAAGCGCAACCGCACTTCCCTGCCCGGGGTCAAGCGATAGAACTTCTTCGGCGGATCTTCCATGAAGTCGTCGCGATCCACGTACAGCTCGCGCGAAAACGGCATCGTGCGCGAACCCGTCTTCGGCACATCGTGCGGGAAGCTCGGCGCGTCGAGATCCTCGACCAAGTCCTCGGGATAGTTCGTGAGCACGACCTTGAGCGGATTGAGCACGCACAACACGCGCGGCACTTCCGTGTTCAGGTCGTTGCGCACCGCATGCTCGAACGCCGCGAGCTCCACGCGCGCGTCCTTGCGCGCCACGCCAATCGTTTCGCAGAACTCGCGAATCGCCTCGGGACGCACGCCACGACGGCGCAGTCCGGCAATCGTGGGCATGCGCGGGTCATCCCATCCCGTCACGTGCCCTTCGTTCACCAGACGCAGCAGCTTGCGCTTGCTGAGGATGGTGTAGTCCAGCTCGAGCCGCGCAAACTCGATCTGCGTGGGCGGATTCTCAAAGCCGGCCTCCTTCACCAGCCAGTCATAGATCTCGCGGCTGTCCTTGAACTCCAGCGTACACAACGAGCGCGTAATGCCCTCGATGGCGTCACTGAGCCCGTGCGCGAAGTCATACAGCGGGTAGATGCACCAGTCGTTGCCGCGACGATAGTGATGCGCATGCCGGATGCGGATCAGCAGCGGATCGCGCATGATCATGTTGACGTGCGCCAGATCGATCTTGGCGCGCAGCACGTGCGTGCCGTCGGCGAATTCACCGGCGCGCATGCGACGCAACAGGTCGAGGTTTTCCTCGACCGAGCGATCACGATAGGGGCCCGGCGTGCCGGCCGAGGTGACCGTGCCACGTCCCGCGCGGATTTCTTCTTCGTTCTGCGAATCGACGTACGCCTTACCCTTCAGCACCAGCGACTCGGCGATGTCGTACAGCTTCTCGAAGTAGTCCGACGCGTAGAAGAGGTTGTCCCACTGAAAGCCCAGCCACTGCACGTCGCGCTGAATCGCTTCCACATAGCGCACGTCTTCCGTGGCCGGATTCGTGTCGTCGAAGCGCAGGTTGCAGGTGCCGCCGAACTCCCGGGCGATGCCGAAATTCAGGCAGATCGACTTGGCGTGCCCCATGTGCAGGAAGCCGTTCGGCTCGGGCGGGAAACGCGTGGCGGGAGCTCGGCCGAAATGACCATTGGCGACGTCGTCGGCCACCAACTCGCGAATGAAGTCGCGACGCGGGGCGGACGTGGGTTCAGAACCGGCTTCAGGAGCGGAGTCAGACACGGCGGATACCGAGAAGTGCAGCGTTCAATGGGCGACGCGAATGCGGAAAAGTAATCGCCGGCGGAGGCTTGCCGTGCGGGGCGGGCAACCTGAGTGTTCTCGAGTGTACTGGAATCCTATGCGACTGCTCCCTCGAACCGATTCGGCGCGCCCGGCTGCGCGTCGGGCCACGCCCATAGCGCTGGCCGTGGCGGCTTCCCTCGCGCTCGGCGGCTGCCGGGCGGCGGTGCTGGCCTACGGCTCCAACGTCGCCGCCGCCAAGGCGAACGCTGATGCCTTTGCCGCAGCGCTCGAGGCGCGTTTTACGAATGTTGCGCGGAATCCCAAGTTTTCGGCGGCGCGTATGCGCATTGCCCGGTACGCGTTTGCCCCGTCGAAACTCGGGAACGACAGCTCGATCTGGACCGGCCTGCGAACCCCGCGCACAGGTGTCGACCGTGTTCTCGAGGTCCAGGTCGGACTGATCGGCGCGCAGTATCTCTTCGCAGCGCGGCGCAGCGTCCCGATGCCGGTGCGCACCGGCGATTCGCGACACCTGATCGCACTCGAGCAGCTCGCGGAGAACGACTGGGCCTGGCGCACCCGCGTGGACAATGCGATCGGCGCGATGCCGCCGAGCCGCGCCGACGACATCACCCGCGCGCTGTTCCTGTCAGCCGAGCGGCCAGCCGCCGCCGTGCGGGCCGATTATCACACCATGCTGCCGCGCACCACGGCCGCCTTGGGTCGTCTCTTCACGATCGACTCGATCGCGACCGTGCCCCAAGGCGACGGGTCGACCCTGGTCACGCTGGAGATCACCGTGAGCGGCGACCGCCTGAAGCGCGGGTTCCCGGCCTTCGCCAAGTACATCCGCAACTACGTGGAGCCGGCCCGCTATCGGTACCGACTCACCGACCGCCGTGGGGCCGACTGGTTCGACGCCGAAGCGCGGAATCAGCTACTCACCGTGCGGTTCCGCTCGCACGACGGCCAGCTCCAGCCGCTCGTCGGCGCCGCGCGCCTCATGCCCGACACGCTGCAGATCCACGTGGACGCCCTCGCCAAGATCTCGGTCTTCACGGTGGGCGTGACGAACATGCAAGGCGAGTTCGTGCACACCAACGGCGCACGGGAACGGGGCTGGGCCATGCGTTTTACGAAAGATCCCGAGTGGCATCTGCCGTTGATTACCGAGCGCCTGCTGCGCTCGCCACTGCATCGCCCCTTCGAGGGGAAGGGCGTGTTCTTCACACTGGGCTTTCGCACCGGTCCCAACGGGCAGACGCTGCTCACCCGCGAGACCGACGTCACGGTGCGCGAGAGCGCGATCATGCGCTTCCTCGGCAATCTCGGGTTCACCGCGATGAGCGACTACGCGGGCAGGGTCGAGGAAGAGGAAAGCCGCTTCATCGCTGAGAGCATGGCGGCGTTTCGCGCCGACGTGGCCGCGATGACAGCGAAGTAAGGAAGCAAGGAACCCCTGGCAGCCTTTGCAGGCCCCAGGGGTTCGAAAACTGCCACGCACACCGTCATTGGAACTCTCCGTCCTACCGAACGGCGGCGGGCTTCACTGTCTATACACTGGACGATGCAGAAGGTTCCCGCGTCACACCAGCGCCGAAACCGTCACGAAACGGCTTCGATTTCCTACACAATATGGAGCTGAGGGGGCTCGAACCCCTGACCTCTGCAATGCGAATGCAGCGCTCTCCCAGCTGAGCTACAGCCCCGGGACCGTGGTAGACACGGCGGTTATTCCGACAAAAATGGCCCCGCTCCTGTTGGCGCGGGGCCGATCGGGTAACATGTTGAAGGTAGCGGCCGCTGCACGGGTGTCAAGCGGTGACGCCTCGGCCGACGCCCGTTTCGAAGGCACTTTCCGTCGGTGCCGTGCGTTCCGGACTCTCTATGACAACGCCCGTAATCCGCTCTGTCTCCTCCCCGCATGCGCTCCATGCCGACTACGTCCGTGACCAGCTGGTCGCGCGCACGGTCGACGTGAACGGGAAGACGTACCACCCCGACGGCGAGTACGTGCTGTACTGGATGCAGTCCACGCATCGGCTCGAGGAGAACTGGGCGCTGCGCGCGGCGATCCGCGCGGCCGACCGCGTGAACCGGCCACTGGTGATTCATCAGGGTCTCGATCCGAGCTATCCGTACGCGGCCGACCGCCACCACACGTTCATCCTGCAGGGCGCGCGGGACACGGCGCGCGACGCCGAGGCACGTGGACTGTAC
>CAITQY010000457.1 GCA_903894655.1 uncultured Gemmatimonadota bacterium | reverse complement strand
CGCGCTTGATGATTTCCGGGATGCGGGTCTTGAAGTACGCCAGCGCCTCGAGCGCCTTCTCGGCGTCGCGGAACTTGAGCTCGAACTCGTCCATCGTGGGCGCGCCCTTGGCGTGCTTCGGACCGGCGAGCTTTTTGGTAGCATCACCAGCCAGGAGATGGCACTCGTACAGCGCCAACAGGCACGCTTGCGCGACGTTGAGCGAGAAGTGTTCGGTGGTCGGGATGGTGGCGACTGCGTGGGCGCGATCGAGCGCGTCGTTCGGCAGCCCGTGATCTTCGCGACCAAACATGATCGCCACGCGGCCGTGCTGGGCATGCGCGAGCAGGTCCACGGCGGCGGTGCGCGGCGTATGTCGTGCCCACTTGGCGGCGCGGCGCCGCCCGGAGTACGCGACCACGTAACGGCAATCGGCCAGGGCGTCGTCGATCGTTTCGAAGTGGCGAATGCGCGCGACGACGTCGCGCGTATCGTGCGCGATCTGCTCGATCCGATTGAGGTCGTAGGGACAGGGCCGGATCAGACGCAGGTCGACCGCGCCCATGTTCTTCATCGCACGCACGACGGCGCCGATGTTGATAGGATCCTGCGATTCATACAGGACCACCGTGACGGCGGTCATTACAGATTCGGACATCCGACGGGAATTCGGGAGCCGTCGGCCCCGGTGCGGGGCTGACGGAGACACGCGAGACGACCTGTCCCGCTTCGTCGAAGATAGTGACTCAGGGGTCGGAGAGTTGAGCCCGGAGACGAAGCCGAAGGGCGCTGGCCGGGGCCTGCCGGTCGCCTCGCAGATAGGCGTACGCCGCGGCCGACGGTGCCTGAGCCAATCGCCCGCTCAGCACGAGCTGTCCTCGTCGGCGCACGCGATCAGGCGGCCGCTCGTTGACGACGAGGTCAAAGGCAATGGTGCCGTCGGCCTCGACCGGGAGATCGGCCAGGGGCCATTCGAAGCGCGCACGCCAGCCACGGTCGTCCTCGAGCGCCGTCCATGCCGCTTGCGGTAGTGGCCACTCCCCCGGGACCAACCGCGCCATGTGCAGCCCCCCGCCGGACGGCGTGCACAAGGCGGCCTGACGCCACCGGCCGTCGGCGACTCCCCAGTACCACTGCACCCCGTCGGCATTGACCTGAGCACGCTCGTTATCGAGCGGGTTGTCGTCGCTGTCGGGCGCGACCACGACACCGGTGTGGGCGACGACCTCGACGACGACCCGGGCTCCTTCAACCGCCACGTGTACGTCGGCCGTAGGGCCGCCGGCCTCCTCCCACGACGGCTCGGTCCGCAGGTAGTGCTCGGCACCGAGCGTGACCTCGAACGGCAGCGATCGCGGCGCCGTAGCTGCCCCGGTGTGTTCGTGTTCGGGCTCCACGATCACCGCAGCGCTATCGACGAGACCCTCCAGATCCACGCTACTCCGCGCATGGCGCGCCAGCAGCTCGATGTGCCATCCATGTGACGCGGGGCCGTGTACTGCCGTTGTGCCGTCGGCCGACGTAATCCTCGCGACGGGCGCGTCACCACCGCTGGCGTCGAGCAGAACATCCTCGACGGCTGGCACGGCCTCGAGGGACTGCCAATGCCAGACCGACACCAGCCGGCCGCTTGCCCCCTGCAATTCGACGGCATGTCGGACCGTCTCCTCGCAGCCCGGTGCGCCGGGCGTACGTGCGCGGAGCAACGTGGCCGGCACGTTGGCGGCGAGGACGAGTTGCGCCTGACCGTGGTGGCTCGGCGTACCGTCGGCGGACACGGCCAGCGCGTCGATGACCACCGTTCCCGTGATCGCGCTCGCCTCGACACCGTGCAGAAAATCGAAGCCGTCCTCGAGGCCGCCGGCTCCAGGTCGAGAGGTCGGCGCGAAGTGGGCTGGCGCGGTGTGGCGCGCATCACCGCAGAGCGACAGCGTGATCGTGCAATCATCGGATGCGGAGGTGATCGCGGCGGCAGGATCGCGATCCCACTCCAGCACATCGACGCAGTAGCCCTCACACACGACCACGGTACGGGTCGCAGAAACCCCCTGCCCGATCGTGGCGCGTTTCCGCATCCAGCCCATGCCACCGCGATCCTCGAAGGCCAGAAGGGTGGCCGTGACCGGCGGCTGCGACGCGCCGTTTACCAGCGGTGCGTGATGCGCGAGCGTGCTGCGATACCAGTGCAGCGTGCGTTCCACGTAGCTGCCTGTGCCGGGATCCTGTACCCAGCGTTCGGGACCGGTGTGCAACGACAGGGCGAGTCGGTCCGGATGTCCGTGTCCGCTCCCCGAATGACCGCCCTCGAGCGCGACATACACCTGCCCGTGCTCACGCCTGATGACCGCCAGTCCCTGCGAAGGGAGCAGGACACTGGCGGGTGCCCATCTCGCGTTCGGCACGGGTTGGGCGGAGGCCATCAGAATCGATCGCCACGACAGATCGGCGCGCGAGAGCGCCGATGGCGCTTCGTTGCGTTCGGCATCGGCGGTGGAACGGGCCCGCGCCGTAGAATGCCGCGCAATCGATCCGTCGTAGAGTCGCGACAACAGCCCGGCAAGCCGAGGATCGGCGCGATGGGCATAACCGAGTTCGCACCATTCCGCGAAGCGCCATTGTCGAATGGAGACCGCGAATTGCGAGTCGCGCCGCGATGGCAACGTGTCATCGGGAAGCAATCCGAGAAACGGCGTGACGAAGCCCGCGGCGTAGCGGTCGCCGAGGGATGGGGGGAGCGACCGATCTGCGGCGGCGAGCAACTGCATGCCGTACCACAAGCCGCGGTGCGCGAACAGGTGATAGTTCTCCCCTTCGTACCACGTCCCGTCGGCCAACAGCCCCTGCTCGAGCAATGTGAGGAGCCGCTGATCGGCGTCGAGGCGCCGTTCAAAGGCGCGTTGGTCGTGCAGCACGCGAAAGGCGGAGAGCAACGCGACTTCATTCCACACCTGCCGGTTGGAGGTGCCCTCGTGATACGAGGCGATGAGCGCTGCACTGGGTGCGATCAGCCGATCGCGCAGGCGCGCACCGACACGATCTGCTCCCGGCGCGAGCGTAGCGTCGAGCACGTCGAGGGCATGGCAGAGATTGAGCAGCCAGATCGACTCGAGGTACGTACTGAAGAACGGACGCGTGGGACCGAGCACATTGTCGCGATTGGGCCACCGATCGTAGCGATCGGCGAACTCGCCGAGGATGCGTAGCGCGAGGTCGGCATGACGTGGATCCCCGCGCATGGCGTACAGCGTGGCGGCGTGCACCGCCCGTTCCGCCGTGTAGAGCTGGGCCCCCATCGCCCACCAGTCGTCGTGCTCGGCGCCCGTGTAGGCCTGATCGCAACGCGCGCAGCGGTGGGCCCGTGGCGACCATGGATGGAACTCGAGAAGGACGCCGTGTCTGGGGCAGCGTCCGCCCGCTCGCGTGAGGCGCGCTTTCTGCGGTGGGATGGGGAGGTCTCGCTGCACGAGGGGCTCGAGTTCCGCCGCGAGTCCCTGTATGGTCGGCGCGAGCGATGTCCCTTCGGCGGTCTCGAGGCGTCGTGCCTCGAGGTCGAGCGGCAGCAAACGGAGACGCGTCATGGCGTATCCCGGCGAGTCCATCGCGCGATGGACACGAGCTCGTCGGCCTGCTCCATCGTGATGGCCAGAGGCTTTTCGACGATGACGTGTTTACCCGCGCGAAGCGCGTCTCGCGCTTGCTCGTG
>CAITQY010000456.1 GCA_903894655.1 uncultured Gemmatimonadota bacterium | reverse complement strand
TCACGTTGCGTGAGATCTATGAGCGGCTGGACGGCATCCTGATTCCGGGTGGGGTGGACATCAGCCCCGCCGAATACGGTGAGGCGGTCCGCAAGGAATGCGGCAATCTCGACCCGGCGCGCGACCGTGTGGAGCTGCAATTGGTGCGCTGGGCGATTGAGGACGGCAAGCCCGTGTTCGGTCTCTGCCGCGGGCTGCAAGTGATCAACGTGGCCTCGGGCGGTACGCTCTGGCAGGACCTCGCATCACAAAATCCTGCTTTCAACAAGCATGACTTTTTTCCAACAGCTGGCTACGAGCGCGACCATCTCGCGCACGAAGTCGACATCGTCGCGGACACAAAGTTGTCACGGTTGCTGGAATCCACACGGGCGCCGGTGAACAGCATGCATCATCAGGGCATCAAGCAGCTGGGGCGGAATCTGGTGGCCTCCGCGACCGCAGACGATGGGCTGATCGAAGCGGTCGAAGGCAACGGCGACGCGTTCCTGATCGGCGTGCAGTGGCACCCGGAAGTGTTGGAGATGGCGGATCCGCACACCCGACATTTGTTCGGCGGCTTCATTCGAGCTGCCATGGATTGGTCCACCGCGAACAGCACGTCCCGCGTGGGCGTGGGGGGTTAAATGCGCGCACCGAGCCTGACTGTCGGTATCGAGGAAGAGTACCAAATCATCGACCCCGTCACCCGTGACCTCACGCCCGGGTTCGATACCCTGGTGTCGAGCAACGACGCGCAGTTGGCCGACGTGAAGGCGGAACTCCACCAATGCCAAGTGGAGATCGGCACGAAGGTGTGCTCCTCGATCGCGGAACTCCGGTCGGAGTTGGTGAATCTGCGCCGGCTCGTGATCAAGGCCGCGGGACAGCACGGATTGACGATCGCCGCCGCCGGCACGCACCCGTTTTCGAACTGGATGAATCAGGAGATGACGCCGAAGGAGCGATACCTCGGCGTGAAGGCGGAGCTGCAGGACCTGGCCCATCGCCTGCTCATCTTCGGGACGCATGTGCATGTGGGCATTGAAGATCCGGAGTTCCGGATCGACTGCCTGAATGCCGCGCGATACATCCTGCCTCACATTTTGTGCTTGTCCACATCGTCGCCCTTCTGGTTTGGGCGGAACACGGGGCTGCATTCGTATCGCAGTATCGTGTTCAAGAACTTCCCGCGCACCGGTGTGCCGCGCATCCTGAACGGGTGGGGCGACTACGCGGATCTGGTAGACACGCTCGTGAAAACCCGCAGCATTCCCGACGGCTCCAAGATCTGGTGGGATGTGCGACCGCACCACATCTACCCGACGCTCGAGTTTCGCGCCTGCGACGTGAACACGAAAGTCGACGAGGCGGTGTGCATCGCGGCGATCCTACAGGCCGTGGTCGCCAAGATGTGGAAGCTGCGTCGCGACAACATGACGTTTCGGGTCTACGCGCAAGATCTCATTGAAGAGAACAAGTGGCGCGCGGTCCGTTGGGGACTCGGCGGCAAGCTGATCGACTTCGGTAAGAAGGAAGAATCGCCGGCGCCGGTTCTCATCCGGGAGTTGGTGGAGTGGTTCCTCGACGACGTGCTCGACGAGCTCGGGACCCGGAAGGAAGTCGAGTATGCGTTCCGTATCCTCGACGAGGGGTCGAGTGCGCAGCGTCAGCTGGCCACCTATGCGCGAACGGGCGATCTGCGTGAGGTGGTTGATCAGCTGATCCGCGAAACCGCGGAAGGCGTGTGCGAGCCGTTCCTGGGTCCGCAACTCGACGCGATGGATTCCCGTGAGGCGGCCGTACCGGGATCGATGCCCACACCACCGGTGCCATTGTCGCCGGTGCGGGGGCAGTCGGTCCCGTAAGTCGGTGGCGTAGCCGACGCCTAGGGGTCCACGCCGATCGACGCGTAGGTGCCGGCGATCCGGGCGGCGGATCCGGTGCGCGTGTAGACGTCAGGCCGGCGGTCGGCGAGGACGGCGGCGATGACCGCCGCCACCTCGTCGGCGCTTTGCGACTCGGGGAGCTGCCGCGAGTCGATGCCGCCGTGGCGGGCATTGAGGCCGAATTCCGTGCGCACGACCCCGGGGGAGATCAGGGAGAGCTGAATCTCCGGGTGGGTGGCCTGCACCTCGGTCCGGTAATTCGCCGTGAGCGCGTTCAGGAAATGCTTGGCGGCGCTGTATGCCGAGCGCTGCAGGGCGAAGGGTGCGCGCCCGAGCATGGACGAGACATTGACCACATGTCCGCGTCCGGCGGCCTGGAAGTGCGGCAGCACCTCCTGCATGCCATAGAGCGCCGCCTTCACATTGATCCGCATCATCTCGTCGATGTCGTCGTCGGTGAGCTCGGACGGCATGCGGGAGATCCCCTGACCCACATTGTTCACCCACGCATCGATGCGACCGAAGCGCGCCAGTGTTTCGCGCACGATGCGCTGGACCTCGGCCCGATTTGTGACGTCCGCCGTAATGGTCAGGACCGGCGTTCCAGTGGAAGCGGTCAGTGCGTCGCCCACCTGCGTGAGCTCGGCGTGTCGTCGCGCGACGAGGGACAAGGCGTGCGTGGGCGCGACATGACGCGCGAGCGCAGCCCCAATGCCGCCACTCGCCCCCGTGATGACGACAACGGGGCGCTCGGAGAGAATCGGTGTGCTCATGCTATGAAGAGTAATACCGGGATTCCCCGACGCTCACCTCGTTAGAAATACGAATGCAGCTTCGGTGCGCTGCGGGATAGTGTGCATACTTGCGCACGGGCGGGCGATCTCCGTCGGTGCTGCCTCACTCATACGAATCTCTGCTGCGCTCTCATATGAAGTCGATGATCATGCGGTCGCTGTTCTCTGTCGCTTCCCTCGCCGTGCTTGGCGCGTGCGAAGGCGAGTCGGACGCCACGGGTCCCGGTTCGGGCACGCCGGAGCCCGCCGTCAATCAAGTCGTATCGTTCGGGCCGCTCAACGCGAGCAGCACGGATACCCTCGTGTACTTCAGCTTCGCGTCGGGCGCGCTGGTGCCGCGTACCGGCGACTGGGATCTGGCCTTCCGTCGCTACGAAGTGCGTCTGAACTCGCCCGCCGTGGGCGGTGCCACCAGCAAGAACGTGCTCGGCTTTGCCCTCGACAACAACAAAACAGCCACTGACGCGCAGGTGCTGGCCTTTACGCCGGCCGCGACGCTCTCGTCGTTCGACGCCGTGCGCGCCGCCGAGATTCCCGTCGACAGTCAGTTCAAGACTGACCGGCTGACCGAGAACAAGCAGGGCTATTTGAACCTGAGCGGCGTTCCGACGGCGAACCCGGCGAACTATTGGAAGCTGCGTCTGGCCAACGGCAGCTTCGCCGTCTTCCGCGCCACGCGCATCAAGTTCACGCAGACGTTCGCCGTTGACACGCTCTATCTCGAGTCGCGCCTGCAGACCGGCAGCACGCTGGGCGCGGTGCGGACGCTGGCGATTGCGCCGGCGAATGGGGTGCGTCAGATCAGCCTCGTGACGAATGCGGTGGTGACTGGCGCCGCCTGCAACTGGGATCTCGAATTCAATCCCGCGGCGAATCAGCTCTCGCTAGTGCCGAACGTCGCCTGCAACGCGGGGACGTATCCGGGACCGACGTCGCCGACCTTCGCCAACGCGACGATCGCCAGCGATGCGCCGCAGTTCGCGACGTTCCTGTCCACGCTGGTCGGGCCGATCCCGAACTCGGTGCTCGATAAGAGTGCGCCGTTCCGCTACAACCTGCAGGGTAACGACCGCCTGCACGCCGCGTTCAACACGTATCTGGTGAAGTCGGGCACGCGCGTGTACAAGCTCCAGGTCACCGACTACTACAGCAACACCGGTGTCGCGGGCTTTCCGACGATTCGTTACGCGCGCATTCGATGAGCGATGGCCGGCGCCCCTCGATGTCGTGTCGGATGATGCCGCTGTGCTGTGCGCTGTTGCTGGCCGTCGTGTCTGGCGGACCGGTACTCGCGCAGGGTGTCGGTACGGTGCCGGGCACGGTGCAAGGCACGGTGTTGGGCAAGTCCGACGGGGCGCCGGTGTTGTCGGCGGAGGTGCGCGTGCCGCGCACCGGTGTGCGTGCGCGCACCGACGAACGCGGCACGTTTCGCGTGGCGGCTGCGGTTGGTGATTCACTGATCGTGCGGGCGCTGGCTTCGCGGAATTGCGGACGGTGGTGCAGAGCAGCACGCCGGTGGTGCGACTGGTGGCGTTGGCGACAGTGCTGCCGGCGTTCACGACCACGATGGGACAGCGCGTGATCCGCGCCAGCGAATCACCGCGCAGCGTGACCGTGATCGGGCGCGAGGAGCTCGATGCCGTCGCGGCGGTGTCGGCGAATCAACTGCTACGTCAATTGCCGGGGCTGCAGGAGCTACCGGCGCCGCCATCGAAGACGTCGATTTCCATTCGTGGCTTCGATGATTCGCGGGTATTGGTGCTGGTTGATGGGGAGCCGGTGGCTGGTGCGCTCATCGAGAGCCGGGACATCGGCCGATTGAGCACGATCGCCACCGAGCGCATCGAAGTCACCAAGGGACCGTCGAGTGTGGAGTTCGGCAGCGACGCGCTGGGTGGCGTGATCAACCTCGTGCAGGCGGCCCCTACGCGGCGACTGACCCTCGATGCGCTCGCGCGCGAGGGCGGCTTGGGGCGACAGGAGTCGTCGGCGGGGGTGAGCCAAACGGTCGGGAAATTCGGATACCGCGTGAACGGCGCGTGGCGTCAATCCGATCGCGTGACGGGGTATAACGCGATCGGTTCGACGTTCAATCGCATCTACGATGTGCGCACCGACTTCCGTTATGCACTGACCGACCAGTGGGCGCTGCGACTGGACATGCAAGGCTCGCAGGAGCGTCAGCGTTTTCCGCTGGATGCCGCGTTCAATGGGTTCATCGACAATCGGGGCGGGCAGGGCTTCGCCGAAGTGCGCGGTCCGCTGTTCGGCGGCAACATTCGGGCGCGCGCCTTCGAGCAGCGTTTCGTGTATCAGTATCGCCAGTCGCGCGGGTTGCTGCCGATCAAAGGCTCGGCCGACTCCCTCGAGCAGCGTGAACGGCAGGGTCGCTATCTGCTGTCCTACACGCATGTGGTGGGCGCGCATGCGATCGACGTGGGCGCGCAGCGTTCACACCGGACGCTCGTGGCCCCCAAAAAGGTGACCGGCGACAGTGCCGACGAACAGATCACCGAGGTGTTCGCGCGCGATTCGTGGACCCTTGGCAATGTGTTGATGACGGCGGGCGCGCGGCACACCAGCAGCACGCTGTGGGGCAGCAGCACCAATCCGTCCTTCGGCGTGGCGTGGCAAACGTCGTCGAGCGTGCGATTGCGCAGCAACGTGGCGCGTGGATTCCGCGCACCCGGCTTCAAGGAGATTCGCTACACGTTTACGAATCCGGCGGGCGGTTATACGCTCGCGGGCAACCCGGATTTGCTGCCAGAGTCGTCGTGGAGCACGAGTCTGGGCGGGACGTGGGCGCCGAGTACGCGGCTGTCGTTCGATGTGGAAGGGTATCGCTACGACGTGTCAGGACGTGTTGATTGGCGCTACGAGGGGGACAACGCGGCGGGATTTCAGATGTAGCGCTATGTGAACGTGGCGCGCGCCCGCACGCAGGGCGTGGAAACCAATGCGCGCGTCAACGCAGGCGCTACGGACGTCACGCTGGGGTACGATTTCCTGCGCGCGCGCGATCTCAACTCGGGGTTGCCTCTCAGCCGACGCGCGTCGCACACGGCGCGCCTTCGTGTGGCCCGCGAGTGGGCAGTCCGTCAGGGGCTCTCCACCGATGCCTCGGTGCGCTACACCGGCAACGCACCGCTGGTTGGTATTCCGAGCGGCGCCCCGATTACCGGACCGTTCTCGACCGAAAGCGGCGTGATTGGACGTCAGGGCGCGCTCCTGTCAGTCGATGCGCAGCTTCGGCTGGCGGTGACGCGCGAACTCGAAGTCTCGGGTGGCGTGAACAACCTGCTCAATCAACAGCCGAACTTGTGGACGCCGGCCTTCGCGCGGCAATTCTACGCGGGCCTGCGGTGGCGGTGGAGCGTGGCGCCGTAACAGCGTCTTGACGCGTGTTGATGCGCGGCGCCGTCTTGGCGTCTACCGCGTCCAGATCGATATGAGCCCGCAACCGGTGCGTGCGCGCGGGCCCAGTTCGTTGCCGCCTTGCGAGGCCATCGTGGCAGGAATCGTTGCCGCGCCGGCGAACACTTCAATGCCGTACACTTCGCTAGGCGTCGGCAGCGTTCGAAGGTCCGGCCGTCCGTCGCTCTGCACGACGCCGTTGATCGCCACGCGCAACCAGCACTCGTCGTTGCGACTGCGCATCGATCGCGCGTACACGGCGCCGAGGCTGTCCACGACGAGCACCGACGGCACGCGGGTGAGCATCTGCCAGAGACTCACCGGATTGCGCTGATCGATCTGTGCACGCGTGATCGACTCCGTGGCCAGCCCGTAGGCGCGACGCGTTTCGAAATCGGTGAACCGATTGGTAGTTCTGTTGGCGCGCACGGTGACGGTATCGAGTGCGGGCGGCGCCGTCGGATCGAGCGAGAGCTGCAGGGTGTTGCTGCCCGCCACGAACTCGGTGGCGACTGTACCCTCCACATAGCCGACCCGTCGCAGGTGCACGGTGGCGACGCCGGCTTCGAGATCGCCGACGGTGGCCTCGCCAAGGCTATTCGTGCGCATCTCGATTTCACGACCGGCGATCGTGCGCACCACGGCCAGCACCTCGCCGAGCGGACGTTCCTCGGCGTTGAACGTGCGCAAGAGCAGTGAGGCGGACCGCGCGACGCGCAGGTGAACGTCGGCGGCGGCCATGACATCCGTTTCGGAAACGCGGAACAGCGTATCGATCGTGCCGACGGCCGATGCGACGCGAAGCTGCAACGGGACATCGCGGGGAACGCCACACACGCGCCACTGTCCCAGTGAGTCACTCGTGGCGCTCACGACTTCTTCGTTGAAGCTCACGCGATCGGAAGCCGTGCTGATGTTGCGCAGGGCGCGCAGCCGCACCGTCGCGCCGGACACCACGTGGCCGCTGGAGTCGCGCACCGTGCCCCGCAGCAAGCTCTGCGCGCGTCGCACCACGTCGGCGCTGCAGACGGCGCGCAGCAGTTCGGTGGTACTGGGCAGCGTCATCTGCACCAGCCTGCCGTCGATGCCGACGTCGATGTCGTGTTCACGACCGGCAATGCCGAGCGAATCCATGAGTGGCGTGTGCACCTGCAACCGGTACTGCCCCGGCAGGATCGGCTCGACGCGTGCGCTGCCCACACTGTCCGTGCGCATGGTGTAGTCGGTGCCAATCAGCACACCGAGCGCGCCGCTGATGTCGTGTCCCGGTATGTGCGTTCCCGTGGCGCGGCGCAGCTGCATGGCGAGTCGCGCGCCTTCTCCACGGAACAGCGTGCGCTCACCCTGCGTGACGCGCGTGACCTCGCCGCCGCTGACTTGGAGCGCACGGACGGCGACGCCGGACGTGGTGATTAGCACCCGACGGCGACCGACGGTCGTTTGATTGTCGCGGCGCGCGAGAATCGGCATGCGCACATACCAGCGCTGCACCATCCACTGTCCGGCGCCGAGTCGAAGAAACTCCACCGTGCCGCCGGGGCGCGCGCTCTCGACGAACGCGGGCAGTCCCGTGTAGCGGTACTCGATGCGCCGGAGTTCATTGCTCACGCGATCGAGCCAGAGCACGCCGGTGATGTCGCGACGCTGATTGTCGTTCCCGACCGGACGGAACGCGACACCGATCTGTTCCGGCGCGGAATCGGTGGGCGGTTCGAGCCGGAAGCAATGTCCGTTCGTGAACGACTCGGAAAGCATCACGTCGGCATCGGGCGCGTGATACACCGT
>CAITQY010000455.1 GCA_903894655.1 uncultured Gemmatimonadota bacterium | reverse complement strand
GCGTGAGCACGAACCGCCCCGGACGACGCGAGGACTCGAGCACGTTCTTGACCGTGCCGGGCCCGCTCCCTGGCTCAGGAGGGGGTACGAAAAGAGCCGAGGGGCTACTCACAATGAGCCGAGGTGATCCGGGCACCACGTCACATCGCAAGCCACCCCTCGGCCCTCTTTTCGTTCACGCATGCCGCAGATACCGCGAATTACTCCTCGGTCTCTTCGGGCGCACCGGGCGCCGCGGCTTCCTTCACACCGAGCAACACCTTGACCTTCTCTTCGATCTCGGCCATCAGCACCGGGTTGTCCTTAAGGAACATCTTCGCGTTCTCTCGGCCCTGCCCGATGCGCTGCGTGCCGTAGCTGTACCAGGCGCCGGCCTTGTCGATGATGCCGGCTTCTGAGCCGATGTCGACGAGGAGCGACGTATGGCTGATGCCTTCCGCGTACATGATGTCGAACTCGGCCTGCTTGAACGGCGGCGCGACCTTGTTCTTGACGACCTTCACGCGGACGTGCGAGCCGACCACTTCTTCCTTGTCCTTGACCGGTCCGATGCGGCGGATGTCGAGGCGCACCGAGGCGTAGAACTTCAGCGCCTTACCACCGGTGGTGGTTTCCGGGTTGCCGAACATGACGCCGATCTTCTCGCGCAGCTGGTTGATGAAGATCACCGACGTCTTCGAGCGCGCGATGGCGCCGGTCAGCTTGCGGAGCGCCTGACTCATCAAGCGCGCCTGCAGACCGACATGCGAGTCGCCCATGTCGCCTTCGATTTCAGCCTTGGGCACGAGCGCCGCGACGGAGTCGATCACGATGACATCGACGGCGCCGGAGCGCACGAGGATTTCACAGATCTCGAGCGCCTGCTCACCTGTGTCGGGCTGGGAGATCAGCAGGTTCTCCACATCGACACCCAACTTCTTGGCGTACTCGGTATCGAGCGCATGCTCCGCATCGATGAAAGCCGCGACGCCGCCGAGCTTTTGCGCATTCGCAACCACATGCAAGCAGAGCGTGGTCTTGCCGCTGGATTCCGGTCCGTAGATCTCGGTGACGCGGCCGCGCGGAATGCCGCCCACGCCGATTGCCGCATCGAGATTGATCGCGCCCGTCGGGATCGATTCGACGCGCACCTTGGAATCGGTACCGAGGCGCATGATCGAACCCTTACCGCAGCTCTTTTCGATCTGCGCGACTGCGAGCGCCAGGGCCTTGCGCTTGTCGTCTGACATCACTGTGCCCGCCATAGAAACCGCCGTCGTGAGTGGTGAAGCTGCCATGCCCTGGCTCGCGAGAATCTACCGGGAACGCGAGCAGGGCCAAGACCCGAATAAAATACGAAGAACTCTGCATGTGGACAACTCCCCTGCACTGTCTGATTTCAGGGCAGTTGGAAAGCGTTCTCGACATGGTGTACTCGGACATTTTGACCGGATATGAGAATCCCGACCACATCGAACCGATAACTCAGCGTCGACGAGCCATGTCGATCCACCCAAACGCGGGCGCTCCGACCGAGTTCCCGGCGCTTGCGGTAGTGGACCGCCTCAACGGCATGCCCGAACGACTCACCGCGTCGTGCTTTCACTTCGACGAAGGCGATCTCGTTGCCACGTCGCATGACGAGGTCGATATCCCGATGCCCGCTCCGGAAGCGGTGCGCAAGGAATTCCCACCCGTCGCGCCGCATCCATCGCGCCGCGATCCGTTCGCCCAGCAACCCTAGCGCCTGTCGTTGTTTCGTCATGGGCGCAGGGTACCACCGGCGACCGACGCGCGTGTCACCCGAAATACGCCGGCGGACTCAAACGAACGCGCCGCCGGAACGTGCCGCGAGAATCGAGGCCGGATCGTCACTGATGATGCCCTGAACACCGGCGGCCCACAGCCGCATCGCCTTCGCGGGCTCGTTCACCGTCCAGATGTGCGTGGCGACATTCGCGCTGCGAACGGCACGCGCAATCGCCCCGATCGGCAAGGGAATGCCGTTGTGCATCGGCGGAATGCAGAGCGCCTGATACCACGGCGTCCGTATCGGGCGGCGCAGCAGCGACGGCAGCAGCAACTGCGCCACGTCAGTGGTGCTTGCGCCAAGGGCGAACCCCTGCCCGCGCAACGGCTGGGTACTGGCGGATTCGAAGCCGGCGACGATCACCCGCTTTTGGATGCCGTGCCGCGTGATCGCGGCGTGGAGCGCCGCCGACGCAGCCGGCGTTTTCAACTCCACGATCAAGGGCAGCGTACTCGGCAACGCCTCCACGACTTCGTCGAAGGTCGGAATGACGACGCCGCGAGCACGCCACGGAAAGGTACGACCACGATCAGACGTGAATCGGGCGCCGGCGTCGTGCGTGCGGAGCGCCGCGAAGGTCTGCCTCGCAACCGCGCCGGCCCCGCTGGTGGTCCGGTCAATCGTGAGGTCATGCATAAGCAGTAGCACGCCGTCGCTCGAGACCTGCACGTCGAACTCGACGGCATCCACCCCAAGGTCCACCGCCTCCTGGAGCGACTCGAGGGTGTTCTCCGGGGCGTGCGCGCGATTGCCGCGATGTCCGATCACCGGACGGGCGTTCAGGTCAAGAAGGATCATGTGGCAAGATAACGAAAATGCACGAAGGGGCGGCGCACCGTGTGCGCCGCCCCTTCGCTGCTTCACCATCGCGTCAACCGAATCAGAACGAGTACTGCAGACGCGTCATAATCATGCGCCCGATCTCCGGCACACCGGGGAGGGTCCGCACACGATTGTCGAACAGATTCTGGGCATTGAGCGTCCACGCCAGCTTCTGCTTACCAATCGTAAACTTCTTCGTGACCTGAGCATCGACCGTGAAGGCTTCCTGCACGTTCTCGTAACAGAAATTCCCTGCTGGCGCCGGCGAGCATCGGCCAGCTCCGCCGCTCGCGGCTGTGGTGACAGCCCCAGGGTTACCGGGGGCGATGGGGAAGGCGAAGCCCGTCGCGTAGATGCCAGAGTTTACCGGGTAGGCTTCGCTGTAGCGCGCGCGCACTTCATAGCCGATTTTGCTGTCTTCGTCGCGATAATTGATACCCAACGACCCACGGGAGTTCGGCGAATTCGACATGTATGGCAGCCCACTGCCGCCGTTCACGCTGCGAAACACGTTTTGGCTCTGGTAGCTGTAGGCGAGGTCGGCGGTAATCCGGTCCGTCGCCGCGACGCTGGTGGCTAGGTCCAAACCACGCACCCAGATCTTCCCGGCCGAGGTGAAGTAGGTCGCGTACACAGCATTGGGATCGGTTTGCCCGTTGGCAAACGTCACGACACCGAGCGGAAGCGCCGCGACGCTCGGCGTGAGGGCGCCCGCCACACCACCAACGATGGCATTGATCTGGGCGCTCGTGAGCCCAAGCCCAGCGAGCTGAGGACCAAGGTTGGCCCCGAGCTGCTGTCCAAGATAGCCACCCACCTGCGTTGGATTCCCAAAGAAGATGTTGGGGGTGGCAATCGAAGCGGGCGCTCCCACGTCACCACGCTCCTGACCCCACAGGGCCACATCGAACGTGACCTTGCCGCCAACAGTCCCCTTGTAGCCGACCTCGAAGGTGTTGTTGAACGCCGCGGCCAACGGCGCAATGTCCGTGATTTGCTCGGGCGCCACGTTCACGGTACCCGAGGTCAAGAACGCAGCCCGGGTCGAGAGTTCGGAGTTCGTCGGCGTTCTGGTACCCAGAAACGTCACCGCACCAGCGGCCAACTGCTGCGCGATCGCCGCAGGAATGCCGGCCTGCTGCAGGGCGCCAGCGATACCCGGCGTGAGGCGAGAGGAGAGCGCACGAATGGCACCCGGGAAGGCTGTGGCTGCGCTGGCGCCAACAAAGCCACCTTG
>CAITQY010000454.1 GCA_903894655.1 uncultured Gemmatimonadota bacterium | reverse complement strand
GGCCGGTAGTGCACGAACTTGCTGCGTTTGTCGAAGAATGCGGTGTCGTATTCATCGGCCTCGATCACGAAACAGTCCCCTGGCCCCGGTCTGCCCGATTCTGGCGCGGGTGTGCCGGAAACTGGCGCGGACAGCCGGGCCGAAACGTCGAAATTCATCGGCACACCACCGACCAGAAAGCCCGGACGCAAGCCGGCGGACTCCAGAATCCAGGCCAGCATGGCGGTGGTCGTGGTCTTGCCATGTGTGCCGGCAACAGCCAGCACGTGCCGCCCACGCAGCACATGTTCTGCCAGCCACTGCGGCCCGCTGGTGTACGGCGCGCCGGCGTCGAGAACGGCTTCCATCAAGGGATAACGGGGGGACCCATCGCTGGTTCGTGCACGGCTGACCACGTTGCCGATGACGAACATGTCCGGCCGAAGGCCAATTTGTTCGACGCCATATCCCTCTACCAGGGTTATCCCCAGCGCCCGCAACTGGTCGCTCATGGGCGGGTAGACGCCGGTGTCGCAGCCGGTGACGGTGTGCCCCTGCTCGCGCGCCAGCGCAGCCAGCCCACCCATGAAGGTGCCGCAGATGCCAAGTATGTGTATGTGCATCGCCAAATTTTAGGGTCATGCACGACGGCATTGAATGGGCGGCACAATGCAAGCCTATGCACAGCATGCGCACCGAACCCAAGTCAGAGATCGCATCGACGGCCGCACGGCTGGTGGTCGAGGAAGGGCTCGAATATGGCCCGGCCAAACGCCGGGCCGCCAAACTGCTCGGGCTGTCCGCCAGGGTTGCCTTGCCTGGCAACGACGAGGTCGACGACGCTGTCCACGCGTACGTCGCCTTGTTCTGCGCCGACACCCAGCCGGGCGAACTTGCCGCCTTGCGGCAACTGGCCGCGCAGTGGATGGAGCGGATGGCGCGGTTTCGTCCCTACCTGGGCGGGGCCGTGTGGCACGGAACCGCAACCCGCAACTCCGATATCCACCTCGACCTGTTTTGCGACGATTCCAAATCGGCCGAGCACCTGCTGATAGACCATCGCGCCGACTACGAAACCCGGACGGCAAGCGGCATGCGCGGCGAACCGGTGGACGTGCTGGGTGTTCATGACCACTGCCCCGGACTCGGTCAGATGATCGGCGTTCACCTCAAGGTCTACGACCTGGACGACCTGCGCGGCGCATTGAAGCCGGATGCAAAAGGCCGGCCCCCACGGGGCGATGCACAGGCTCTGGCCCGGCTGTTGCGCGGAGAAGACCTGTGAGCCCACAAGACCGGAGTCAGTCCACTTTGCCTGGTGACGGCGATGTTCCCGTGAACCGCAGGCGCTGGTTGGTTGGCGCGGTGGCCGGAGGTGCCACAATCTTGGGTGTCGGTCTGGCGGCTTGGCAACGGCGACAGAATGCACTGCAGGAGGCCGGGCGACCGGCGCTGTGGCAACTCAGCTTCGACACGCCAACAGATTCCAGTTTGAGAATGCAGGAATTCGCCGGAAGACCGCTGTTGCTGAATTTCTGGGCCACCTGGTGTCCACCCTGCGTCGAAGAACTTCCGCTATTGGATCGTTTTTTTTCTGAACATGCGCGCAATGGATGGCAAGTTCTCGGATTGGCCGTCGACCAGGCGGCTGCAGTGCGTATTTTTCTGCGCCGCACTCCGGTCCGGTTCCCGGTGGCGATGGCTGGAATGGCAGGCACGGAATTGAGCAAGGGGCTGGGCAACCTGGGTGG
>CAITQY010000453.1 GCA_903894655.1 uncultured Gemmatimonadota bacterium | reverse complement strand
TAAGAGGGAACGGCGCTAAGAGTGAACGGCGCTAAGAGTGAACGGCGCTGAGAGTGAACGGCGCTGAGAGGGAACGGCGCTGAGAGGGAACGGCGCTAAGAGTGAACGGCGCTAAAAGTGAACGGCGCTAAAAGTGAACGGCGCTAAAAGTGAGTGGCGCTGAGAGGGAGTGGCGTGACATCATCCGCGTGGACGCGTGCGGGCTTCGAGGGCGGCCCGATCCACGATCGTGACGACGCGTCGCTGTACTGAGATCCATCCTTTCTCCTGGAACTCCGACATCGCGCGTGACACCGTCTCGCGGCTGGCGCCGATCATCTGCGCCATCGTCTGGTGTGTGAGCTGCTTGATCAGCGTGGCCGGTTCACCCGACGTGACGTGCTCCAACAGCACCTTGGCGACACGGCCCGGCACGTCGAGCAGCACGAGGCCGCCAATGGTCCCGTCGGCTTGACGCAGGCGGCGCGAGAGTTCGACCATCAGGCCCCAGGCCAGCTGCGGGCTTGTGTCCACCTGACGGCGGAAATCGGCACGGCGCAGCACCAAGAGGCTGGACGGCTGCGTGGTGACCACGTGAGCCGAGCGCGGACGACCATCGATCAGCGAGAGCTCGCCAAAATGACTGCCGACGGTGAGGATGTTGAGAATCACTTCACGGCCGTCGTCGCCGATGAGGACGATTTTCACTTCACCGGAGCGCACCACGAACAGGGCATCGCCGGGGTCGCCTTCGGCGACGACCCTGGCCCCCTTGGCGAAGCGCTGCTCCCGCGTGAGTTCGGCAAATCCGCGGACTGCCGACCGCTCAAGCTCGCGGAAGATCGGGACCGTGGACAGAAAATCGGTGATGCGATCCAGCGAGACGCTCATCTTGGACGGAGTAAATCGCACGGGGGTGGTTTCGAATGTTACCATCGGATGTCACCTCGGGGCCGGCGCCGACACGGGCTCCCGTGAAGGTACCAAGGTGGAAGAAGGAGGCAAGCGAAGAGGTGAGACCTTCGAACCTGCTCCGGATCGCATCACGCAGTTATCTTTCCGTTATACCCGCGATATCGATGTAGGTCCGTGCTTCGGTCGATCGTTCCGACCCGCAGCAAGAGTACGATGCCGGTCACGTGACTCGCCGTGACCGGTATCACGAAGCCTTACGAACTCGAGCACACTCACCCAATGCTGACCCATCTTCGCGACCGCATGGCCGACGCGCTGCGTCGCGCCACCGAAGTGGAGCAGCTGCTGGCCGATCCGGAAACGGTGAAGGACGCGCCGCGGCTTGCTGCACTCGGTCGCGAGCATCATCGCCTGGCCGAAGTCGTCGTTAAAGTGAACCGCTACACCAAGGCCGAGGCGGAACTCGCCGATGCCCGGGATATGGCCAACGGAGACGACCCCGACTTTGCCGCGGAAGCCAGAGCAGAAGTTGAGCGGCTCGAGCAGGAGTGCGTGGCGCTGGAAAAGGCGCTGTTGCCGCTGCTCATTCCGCGCGATCCCCTCGACGATCGCCCAGCTATCTTCGAACTCCGCGCCGGCACCGGCGGCGATGAGGCGGCCCTGTTCGCCGCCGACCTGCTGCGCATGTACACCCGCTTCATCGAGCGGAAAGGGTGGCGCATCGAAGGCATTTCCCACTCCGACGGCACCTTAGGCGGCGTGAAGGAAGCCGTCTTCAAGGTGATCGGCGACGGCGCCTTCGGCATGCTGCGTTGGGAGTCGGGTGTGCACCGCGTGCAGCGCGTACCGGCCACGGAATCGCAGGGCCGCATTCACACGTCGGCGGCCACGGTGGCGGTGCTCCCTGAGGCGGAGGAAGTCGACGTCAAGATCGAAGACAAGGACCTCCGCATCGACGTGTTCCGCTCGTCGGGCCCCGGCGGACAGAGCGTGAACACCACCGACTCGGCCGTGCGCATCACGCACATCCCGACCGGCCTCGTGGTGTCGCAGCAGGACCAAAAGTCGCAGCTGCAGAACAAGGCCAAGGGCATGGAAGTGCTGCGCGCCCGCCTGCTCGATCTCCGATTGTCGGAACAGGAGGCCGAGCGGTCGCGCATGCGGAAATCGCAGGTGTCCACCGGTGACCGGTCGGCCAAAATCCGAACCTACAATTTTCCGCAAGGCCGGGTGACCGATCATCGCGTCGGTGTCACGCTCTACGACATTGATCGGGTGCTCGACGGTGATCTGGGACCATTCCTCGAGGCGATCGCGCTGGCGAACGCGGAAGAGAGCCTGAGTGGCTGACGACGGTCGGCTGCTGCGCGACGTGATGCACGCCGCCGCGCGGCGGCTGCTCGCGTCGACGGCGCTGGCGCTGGAAGCCCGCGCGGACGGGGCCAACTTCGGCGACGCCGAGGTCGACCGCGAGGCCCGCTGGCTGGTGGCGGCGGTGCTGGATGTGGCACCGGGTGAGCTCGGTCGGCTGCTCTCGGTCGGCTATTGCGCGCCGGTGAGCACTCAAGCGCGCATCGAGGTCGCGGCGCGACGACGGGCAGCCGGGGAGCCAATGGCCTACTGCGTGGGGACGGCGCCGTTTCGGCATCTGGTGCTCCACGTCGACCGGCGGGTGCTGATTCCGCGTCCGGAAACGGAAATCGTGGTTGGTGAGGCGCTGCGGCTCACCGCGGGCCATCCGGGCGGGATCGCCGTCGATATCGGCACCGGTTCCGGCGCCATCGCCTTGAGCCTGGCCACCGAGGGTCGGTTCGCGCGGGTCATCGCCACCGACGTCTCCGACGACGCGCTGGCGGTGGCCGCCGCGAACGCGGCGCGGGTGGCGGCGGCCGCACCCGAGGCGGCGCCGGTGGAGTTCCGGCAGGGAGCCGATCTGGCCCCGCTCCGCGGGGTCCGGGCCCGTGTGATTGTGTCCAACCCGCCCTACATTGCGTACAGCGAAGCGGCCGCCCTCCCACGCAGTGTGCGGGACTGGGAGCCCACGGTGGCGTTGGTGGCGGCCGATGAGGGCATGGCCCGCTATACCGCCATCCTGGCGGGTGCCCACGAGCTGCTGGAACCGTTTGGCTGGGTGGTGTTTGAGGTCGATGCCCGACGCGCGCAGCGGACCGCCGCCTTGGCAACGATGCAGGGGTATCAGCAGATACAAGTGGTGCGCGACCTGACGGGTCGCGAACGCGTGGTGCTCGCGCAGCATGCGCCGGCGTAAATCTCACTCAATTGCGTTCACTCGGCCGAGGAGGCCGATTCCATGCTTGAAAGCAAGGCGAAGGACCTTGGCCGTACGATCGGTCAAAGCGACGAGTACAAGGCGGTGAAGCGCAGCAGCGAGGCGTTGAACAACGACCGCGAAGCGACCACGGTGCTGCGGCAGATGGAGAAGATCCGTCAGGATGCGCAGGCGATGATCGATCGCGGCGAGGAGCCGACGCCCGAGATGGAACAGCAGCTCGATACGCTGTTACAGCAGGTCCAGGTGAACAGCGCCTACCAGGCCGCGATCTCGGCGCAGGATAATTTCGACAAGCTGATGCTGCGTGTGAATCAGTGGATCGCCGACGGCATTCGTACGGGCGCGACGAGCTCCATCATCCTTGGCTGACCGGTCCGCCATGTCGGGCGCGATGGGCGGCTGCTTCGTGGTCTTGGAAGGCGGAGAGGGGGTCGGCAAGACGACGCAGTGGCGTCGGCTGGCCGACCGGCTCACCGCGGCCGGTCACGATGTGGTCGCGTTGCGCGAGCCCGGTGGTACGCCGGCTGGCGATGCGTTGCGCGCGGTGTTGCTCGATCCTCAGTCGGCGCTCACGCCCGAGACCGAAGCGCTGCTCTTCGCGGCGTCGCGCGCGCAGCTGGTGCGCGATGTCATCTCGCCAGCACTCCAGCGTGGTGCGGTGGTGCTGGTCGATCGGTTCCTGTTGTCGACGTACGCCTATCAGGGGCGCGGCCGCGCGCTCTCCCTTGCGGCGCTGCGCGCCGTGAATGCGTTCGCCACCGGTTCCTTGGCGCCCGACCTGACGCTGCTCTTGGCGTTGCCGCTCGAGGAGTCGATGGCGCGGATGCACGCGCGCGGCAGCGCCGATCGCATGGAACGTGAGGATGACGCGTTTCATCGTCGCGTGCGCGCCGCGTTCGACGACGCGGTGCAGCCTGCGTGGCAGGCGCAGCATCCCGAGATCGGCCCGGTGGTTGCCGTCGATGCTGGCGGCGACGCCGACGTGGTCGCGGCGCGTTGCCTGGCGGCGTTGGCCACGCAGTGGCCTCATCGTTTTTCCGAGGTGCCGGTGGAGCGTCCGTTGCCTGCCGTCGAGGTGACCCATGGCTGAGCCACTGCCGGAGACGCCGCGGGCCGTGCGTCGCCCTTCGCGCGCGATTGCCGCGGCCGTGTTCTTTGTGGCACTGTTGTCGCTCGGCGGCTGGTGGGCGGGGCGTGATCTCACCGCGGCCACGCGTCTGACCCGTGCGCCGCTTGGGGGCGCGCGGCTCTTCGATCAGGTCGTCGCGGCGGTGGCGCAGAAATACGTGGACTCGCTCGATGGCAGTGCGATTTACGACAAGGCCGTCGCCGGCTTGCTGCGCGAGCTGAAGGATCCGTACACATCGTATCTGGCCGAAGACCGCCTGCGCCGTCTGAATGAGCAAATCAGCGGCACGTATGCCGGCGTCGGTTTGCAGATCGATATCCGCGATGGCTGGCCGGTGGTCATCGAGCCGATCGTAGACGGTCCGTCGGAACGGGCCGGCGTGCTGGTCGGCGATCGTCTCGTGCTGGTCGGGAAGGAATCCACGCGTGGTTGGTCGCGCGATGAAACGTCGAAGGCGATGCGCGGACCGCCCGGGTCGAGCGTCACGTTCACCGTCGAGCGCGGCGATTCACGCGTGAACTTCACGTTGATCCGCGACAAGGTGCATCTGCGTGCCGTGCAGCGGGTGCAGCTGATGCAGAACGGGGTCGGCTATGTGGACGTGAACGTGTTCAGCGCGCAGACCGCCGAGGAGCTGAGTCACGCCGTGGATTCCGTCGTCAAACTCGGAGCACGTTCGCTGGTGATGGATTTGCGCGGGAATCCTGGCGGCCTGCTGGAGCAGGGCGTCGCCGTGGCCGAGCTGTTCCTCGATCGCGGGCAGAGCATCGTGCAACTGCGCGCGCGACCTGGCTCGCAGCCGCAGGTGTTCACCGACAGCCAGCCGCAGCGCTGGCCCACGTTACCGCTGGCGGTGCTGGTCGATCGCGCCAGTGCGAGTGCGTCGGAGATCGTAGCGGGTGCGCTGCAGGATCATGATCGCGCTATCGTGCTCGGCGTGACGTCGTTCGGGAAGGGGAGTGCACAGAACGTGTATCCGCTCTCCGGCGGTGGTGCGTTGCGTCTGACCACGGGCCGGTGGTACACGCCCGCAGGACGGAGCATCAATCGCCCCGCGCCGCCAGATCAAGAGGCTGAGTTCGACGACCGCGCCGAAGGATCACTGCCCGATACGATTCGTCCGCGCTTTCGCACCGATGCCGGGCGCACCGTGTTTGGCGGCGGTGGCATTACGCCCGACGTCATCGCCGGCGATACTACGACTCCGCTGCAGGTGCAGCTGTTGGCCCGGGCGATGGGAAAGAACGCCGGCGCCTATCGCGATGCGCTCGCGAAGCAGGCGCAGACGCGCAAGATGAATGGACCGGGTGATCCGGTCACGCCGGCCATGCTGGACGCGCTCTATGCCGATCTGGTGGGCCGCGGCGTGGCACCCCCGCGTTCCATCTTCGACAGTGCGGTGCCGTGGATCTCGCGTTCGCTGGGCTACGAAATGACGCGCGTGGCCTTCGGCGCCGACGCCGACTTCCTGCGTCGCACTCAGGACGACAGCGCATTGCAGCAGGCGATGGAACTGCTGCAGGGTGCGCGCAGCCCTCGTGAGGTGTTCTCGAAGCTCGAGAAGCGCGCGGTCGATGTCCCCGCGGCCATCCGATAACGTCGCGCGCTAGCGACTGCCGGGGATCTTCGTCGAGACCTTCACGCCGTTGGGCGTGACGAACTTGAACGAATCCTTCGGCAGCGTGGCGTCGGGCGCCCAGCTGGTGAGTGTGATGGTGCGATCGACGCCTTGGCTGTCGAGCACCTGCACGCGCACCGGGCGCGCGTCCTTGTCGTCGAGCCAGAGTACGGCCTTGCTGAACGGCACCGAGCTCGGACTCTTCGGCACCAGCTGGACGCGACGAGTGCTGCGTCCATCAATGGGCACGCTTTCACCGCCCGTGATGGTAAACGCGCGGCGCGGAGTGTCGAGCAACTGCCCCAACAGGTCGGCCACGACGGCCCCGTCGGCGTCGGCGGGAAGCTTCAGCACCTGCCCCGGCGTGCTGCTCGGCAGATAGACCCACAGGCTCTTGCCGTCTCCGAC
>CAITQY010000452.1 GCA_903894655.1 uncultured Gemmatimonadota bacterium | reverse complement strand
TGCCTTCGAACATCATGCGTCCGAACGCCCTCGGTCGAAACAGCTTCCGCGCCAACGTGAACGCCGAGCTGCGCAAGGGCCTCTTTGTGCAGGCGTCGTCGGGTTACGTGAACAGCGACGTTCGCATTCCGCAGTTTATCGGCGGCGGCGAGGGCATTATGACGACCGCCATCAGCGGTGCCTGGCGTGGTGATCTCGTCGATGCGCAGGGTGATTCGTTGCGCGGATACCGTGCGTGGATGCTGGGTGACGCCATGTCGCAGACGACCACGCAGGAGCTCAATCGTTTCATCAACACGGCGAGCGCGCAGTGGACACCCACCACGTGGCTCTCCACTCGTGCCGCGCTCGGCTCGGACTACACCAGCCGCAATGATCTCTTCCTCGCCAAGGTCGGCGAGGCGCCGTCTACGGGCACGCTGCGTCAGGGCAACATCACCAACAGCCGTGGTGAAACCAATCAGCAAACGGCCGACTATGGTGCGGCCGCGACTTTTCAGTTGACCGACTGGATCAAGTCGACCACCTCGGTCGGTATGCAGTATGTGCGGAACGCGATCGCCACGACCGCCGGCACGGGTATCGGGCTGCCGCCGGGCGGCGTGACGGTGTCGTCGGCCGCGACGCGCTCCAGCACGCAAACGATCGATGAGCGCCGCACCTTGGGCTACTACGTCGAGCAGCAGGTGGCGCTGCGCGATCGCCTGTTCATCACGGGGGGCTTGCGTCGCGACGCGGCCAGTGCGTTCGGCAAAAATACGCGTGCCGTGTACTACCCGAAGCTCGGCGCCTCGTGGCTGCTGTCCGACGAGACGTTCCTGAACCTGCCGGACTTCGTGAATTCGCTGCGCTTGCGTGGAACCTACGGCGC
Source organism: uncultured Gemmatimonadota bacterium (assembly GCA_903894655.1). Lineage (GTDB taxonomy): Bacteria > Gemmatimonadota > Gemmatimonadetes > Gemmatimonadales > Gemmatimonadaceae > Gemmatimonas. Next base: position 3,288 of record CAITQY010000452.1, on the reverse strand, counting down.
GTCGGGACAGATTCCCGGTGCCACCGACGCGGTGCGCTTTTACTCGCCGAGCCCGCTGACCACCGCGGCGGCTGATGCGTCCGGAGCGTCGCTGGGCTCACTCGGGAACGTGAACCTCAAGCCGGAGTTCTCGGCAGAAACCGAATTCGGCTTTGACGTTGCCATGTTCAGCGGCGGTACGAATATCGAAGTGACGTCGTACAACAAGAGCACCACTGACGCGCTCATTCGCCGCGAGATTGCGCTCTCGTTGGCCGGGTTGAGCACGCAGTTTGTGAACATCGGCAACATCAAGAACTCGGGCCTCGAAATGACGTGGAATCAGCGCGTGATCGAGCGCGCCGCGGCGTCGCTGTCATTCATGGTCACGGGGTCCACGAACCAGAACCGGATGACGAAGCTCGGCGAGGGTATCTCGCCCATCGCCTCGGCGGGTGGCCGCGGTACGCAGCGTAACCTGCCGGGATACCCGCTCTTCGGCTTGTGGGATAAGACGATCCGCTTCGATGACAAAAACGGTGACGGGATCATCACGTTCAACTCGAACAAGGCGCTCAGTGAGCTGACCTTTAGCGATACGGCCGTGTATCAGGGGAACACGTTCCCGACGCGTGAGATTTCCTTCACGCCGACCCTCTCCCTGTTCAACAAGAAGCTGACCGTGTCCGGTCAGGTAGACAGCAAGTGGGGGTTCAAGAAGTTCAACAACACGCTGCGTCACCAGTGCCAGAGCGCGGTGTCCTGTCGTGGCCGCTACGATCGTACGGCCTCGCTGCAAGAGCAGGCCAACGCGCTGGCGACGGCGCAGACGGTGTACTCGGGCATGTTCGAGAACGGGGCGTTCACGCGCTTCCGTGAGTTGTCCGTGTCGTATCAGATGCCGACCAAGTGGGCCAACTCCTTGCGGGCATCGCGGTGGAACGTGGTGCTCACCGGCCGGAACCTTGGTGTGATGACCGACTACTCGGGTGTCGATCCAGAAGCCGCCTCGTCGAATCTTGACGACGCGACCGGTGGCGAGGAGTTCTTCTCGACTCCGCCGGTACGCATTCTGATGCTGCGCATGAACTTTACCTTTTGAGCCGAGTCACACTCATGCGATTCTTCCATACCACGCGCCGGATCACCCGTGCGGTAGGCGCCGTGACGGCCGCCGTGACGGCTGCCTTGACGGTGGCCGGGTGTAGCTCAGACCTGCTGTCGGTTCCCACGCCCAACGTGATCGCCGAGGACGCCATCGGCGGCACTCTCGGCGTGACGACCCTGCGCCACGGCACCGTGATGGACTTCATCGTCGCGTACTCCGGCACACAGGACGGCTTCGCCGTGGTGACCGGTAACCTCGGTGACGAAATCCAAACGACCGATAATTTTGCAGACCGCTTCGGAACGGACGGGCGTAGCTCGGACGAACTGTTCAGCGGCGCCGTGATCGCGACGTACCGGCAGCTGCAGCTGGCGCGTTCCGGTCTGTCGTCCACGATCGAGAAGTGGATCGCGGTCAAGCCGGCGACGGGGGCGGCCAAAGACTCCCTGAGCGAGTTGTACGCCATCCGTGGATTCACGGAAGCGGCCTTCGGTGAGGGCTACTGCTCGGGCGTGCCGTTTAGCAACGTATCGGTCACCGGTGAATTCCAGTACGGCAACCCGCTCACCACGGCACAGATCTTTGGTCGTGCGTCGTCGACGTTGGATAGCGCGCTCGCCAACGCGACCGGGGCAAACTATCGCAGCCTCGCGGCGGTGGGTAAGGCGCGCGTGTTGCTGGGGCTCGGGCAGTTCGCGCAGGCGGCCGCGGCGGTGAGTGCCGTGCCGACCACGTTCCGGCATACGCTGAACCACTCGATCGCGACCACCCGGCAGAACAACGGGCTGTGGGCGGCGATGTACAACGCCGGTTCACGCTACACGATCGGGACGGCCGAGGGCACAAATGGCATCGACTATCTCGTGACACCGGCAGACCCGCGTGTGCCGTGGGTGCCGACCACGAATACCGGTTTCGACGGCACCAGTGGCAATCTGCCGCGCCAGCTCAAGTACACGTCGCAGTCGGCGCCGTTCGTGTTGGCGGATGGTATCGAGGCTCGTCTGATCGAGGCCGAAGCGCGGCTGCAGGGCGCCACCCAGGCCGATCGTGACGCCATGTTTGCACAGCTGAATACCCTGCGTGCAACCGGCACCACGCCGGCGATCGCGGCCATGCCCACGTCTCCCACGACCCAGTCGTCGGCCGTTGATATGCTGTTCAAGGAGCGCGCGTACTGGCTGTGGCTTACCGGTCACCGCCTCGGCGACATGCGTCGTCTGATCCGTCAGTATGGGCGGACGGCCGCCACCGTGTTTCCGGTCGGGAACATCCGCTATCGCCCGGGCCAGACGTATGGCACCGACGTGAACCTGGTGATCCCGTTCAATGAGCGGAACAACCCCAAATTCACGGGTTGTCTGGATCGGAATCCCTAAGATTCGCGCAGTCCAGGGCTGAGACGGCCGCGATCGTTCCGGATCGGTGGCCCTCTCAGCTCCTGGCGATTCCTTGACAAGTCTTCTCCGTTCCGTTCATGTTCCAACGATAATCCGGCGCGGTGCGTGAATGAGTATCCGCATGTACCGCAGGATCCTGCCCGTTCCCGCCTGAGCCCGGAGTTCCGAGGATGAAATCCTTGGTTGCTGCTGCGGTTGGTGGCTTGTCGCTCCTCGCTGTCGCGATCATTGATCGACCTGATCCGACGGCGACGCCGACCTTGACATCGCCAATCGCCTCGCCCGCTTCATTCGACCTTCCGCCGTCGGATCCTCGCGGGCGCGGCTCAGCCCCCGGCCGACGTGGCGTGGGGCATCCCGTGCTGGCCCCCGCGCCAACCGCCATCGCGCCCGCGGCGCTCAACGACGTCGTCAAGAAGAACTGCGCCGGCTGTCACAGCGATCAGCGCAAGATGGGCAACTTCTCGCTGCAGACATTCGACCTGGCCACCATCGGCGCGACCTCGCCGATCATCGCCGAAAAGATGATCGGCAAGTTGCGAACGGGCATGATGCCGCCGCCGGGACGTCCGCGTCCGGCCGGCGACACGCTCGACGTGCTCACCGAAACGCTCGAGCGGCAGATGGACGCCATCGCGGTGCGGAAGCCCGATGTGGGCCGTCGTTCGTTCCAGCGGCTGAATCGCGCTGAGTACGAGCGTGCGGTGAAGGACCTGCTCACGGTGAGCGTGAACGCCGAGTCGTGGCTGCCGCTCGATACCAAGAGCGCGAACTTCGACAACATCTCCGATGTACAGTCGT
>CAITQY010000451.1 GCA_903894655.1 uncultured Gemmatimonadota bacterium | reverse complement strand
TGGCGGTCGACCTCACGGGGACTGCGTCGCTCGACGATGATGCTGTCGGTTCGCTTTTGTGGTTGCCGCTGTACGAGGCGCTCGATCGGGATGATTCGCTATATCGCCGCTCCGTGCGCGCGCTCCGTAGCGAGGGCGCCGCTCCGGACGCGTCGGTATCGCCGCTGTTACCGCAGATCGCGCGCCTCTTAGGTCCCGAAGCGCAGGAGGTGCTCGCGTGGCTTCGCCGCGCACCACTCGACAACGGGATCGCCGCTGAGTTCGTGGATGCGGAGGGGAAGGCGATCGGGAACGGGGGCGACGCGGCGTTGGCCGGGTTGCTGGCTCACACGGTCTGGTACGCCGCGCATGCACTCGGACTTCGCGCCTGATTGTCTCGGGCCGCTTGTCGGGGTCAAGCGACCCTGCTAAAATCCGGTCTGTGCGGGAATAGCTCAGTTGGTAGAGCACAACCTTGCCAAGGTTGGGGTCGCGGGTTCGAGTCCCGTTTCCCGCTCTGATGGTCGCTGCGGCCGCGTGAGAGGTTCGCAAAACGGGAGCGCTTTGGCGCTCCCGTTTTGCGTTGGGTGGCGGGGCGCGCTAAGCTCCGCTGGTCAATCGCGCATGGCGATTGCTCGGTGCGTGTAGTGCGATGGTGGGCCGACGACGGCGCGACACCCGGATGGCGAAACCGGTAGACGCGTGAGACTTAAAATCTCCTGCTCGAAAGGGCGTGCGGGTTCGAGTCCCGCTCCGGGTACGTTGTCGTCGTCGTTCACCCGCACCACGCGTCGTTGCCCGTGTGATATTTTCGCGAAGACCGAGTACTCCCAGTGGCCCGGAGCCCAGATGCGAACAGTGCGCGACCCGCGCGGTACGACATGGATTTGCCTCGAATTGCCGGAAGTGCCGGTTGATCAGCGCGACGCGGCCGCCGTGCTTCCCGCCGACACCGTGGCGATCGAGTGCAACTCCGGCGCCGAGCGAGTGATTGCCCTGGTGGCGCCGGGGTGGGACGATGTTATGGACGATACCGCACTCTCGGAGACGATCGCCGCGTTCATGCAGTAGGAGGCGAGCAGCGGCGATTGTATGTTTCGGCCATGTCCGACGTCGTCACGCTCGCCATCGAATTGCTCTCTGTCGAATCCACCACCGGCCGCGAACGGGACGCGGTGGATCTCGCCGCGCGCTGGCTTGTCGCGCGCGGCTGGAATGTCTCACTCCAGGAAGTCGAGCCTGGGCGCTCGAATGTCTGGGCCACCCGCCGTGGTGGTGGCGTGACACTCTCGACGCACCTCGACACGGTTCCACCGTACGTGCCGCCTCGTCTCGAGGGGAATCGGCTCTACGGTCGCGGGTCGTGCGACGCGAAAGGGATCGCCGCGGCGATGATGATCGCCGCCCAGCGATTGGCCGACGCCGGGGAGGAGCGCGTCGATCTCCTCTTTGTCGTCGGTGAGGAAAAGGGCTCGCCCGGCGCGCTCGCCGCGAATCGCCTCCCCGCCACGAGCAATTTCCTGGTGAATGGCGAGCCGACCGAGAGCAAGCTCGCGTCGGGCTGTAAAGGCGCCCAGCGGGTGATCGTGCGCGTCCGCGGGCGCGAGGCGCATTCGGCGTATGCCCATCTGGGGAGCAGTGCGCTCGAACCGTTACTCGACATGCTCCCCCAGCTGCGCGATCTCGAACTGCCGGTCGATCCCGTGCTGGGCGAGACCACGTACAACATCGGCGTCCTGCGCGCCGGCACCGAGGCCAACATCGTCCCCGGGCTCGCTGAAGCCGAGATCATGATCCGGCTGGTCGGCGATGTTGCGCCGGTGAAGCAAGCCTTCAGTGACTGGGCTGGCACGCGCGCCGAGTTGATCTGGGGATCGCACATCCCCGCGCAGTATTTCCACGTGCTCAACGGGTTTGAGGTGGTGCCCGTTGCGTACACGAGTGATATCCCGCTGCTCGATCGCTGGGGCACGCCGTTGCTCTTCGGGCCCGGCTCGATTCACGTGGCCCATACGCCACTCGAATACATCGATGTGGTGGAACTCGAAGCGTCGGTTGGCGCTTACGAACGTATCGTCCGCACCCTGCTCGCATGACTACGCCCGTGACACGCTGGCCGGTCGCCGTCCTTGGCGCGACCGGTGCCGTCGGACAAGCCTTCATTCGCCTGCTCGCGGGCCACCCTTGGTTCGATCTTGTCGAGGTCGCTGCCTCAGAGCGCAGCGCCGGCAAATCGTACGCGACCGCAACCCGATGGCTGGAAGGAACGATGCCGCCGGCCGTGGCCGGACTCGAGGTGAAAGCGTGTACGCCGGAGCAGGTAACGGCGCCGATCGTCTTTTCCGCCCTAGACTCGTCGGTTGCCGGCGAGGTGGAAGCGGCGTTCGCAGCGGCCGGACGGCTCGTGCTCAGCAACGCGAAAAACTACCGGATGGACTCCGATGTGCCGCTCGTGATTCCCGAAGTCAACGGGGACCACCTCGAGCTGCTCACGCAACAACGGGCCAACCGTGGATGGCCCGGCGGTATCGTCACGAACGCAAATTGCGCCGTGACGGTCGCGGCCATGGCGCTAGCCCCGTTGCACGAAGCGTACGGTGTTACGAAGGTCTTCATCACCACGATGCAGGCCGTATCGGGTGCCGGATATCCGGGGGTCCCGTCGCTCGACATTCTCGGAAACGTCATACCGTACATCGGCGATGAGGAGCCGAAGATCGAGACGGAGCTCGTCAAACTGCTTGGCACGTATGACGGCCAGACGATCGTACCCGCGCCCATCCTGATGAGTGCGCATGCGAATCGCGTCCCGGTCGAGCACGGCCACACCGTGTGCCTGTCGGTCGCATTCGAGCGTGCGCCAACGCCGGAGCAGGCGCTCGAGACGTTGCGCTCGTGGACGGGATTCGCGGCCGTGCAGGGCTTGCCCTCGGCACCGGTGCCGGCGCTCATCGTGCGTGAGGAGCAGGATCGCCCACAAGCGCGTCGTGATGTGAATGCCGGGAACGGTATGGCCGTGACCATCGGTCGCGTGCGCGAAGACAACCTCTTTGACCTGCGGCTCGTCGCCATGGCGCACAACGTCGTGCGCGGTGCGGCCGGCGGATCGATCCTCAACGCCGAACTACTGGTTGCCACCGGTCGGCTCGACGGACTGGTCGCGTCGTGATCGTTGCCAAGTTCGGCGGCACCTCGGTAGCCGACGCGGCCGCTATCGCGAACGTCGTCGACGTGATCGTCGGCAAGCAGGCGAGTGAGCCGGTGGTGGTAGTCGTCTCAGCGCTCGGTGGCGCCACGAACGTCTTGCTCGACCTCGCGCACAAGGCCGCTGGCGGCGAGCTGCTCTCGGCGTTGCAGTTGGTCGAGCAGCTGCGCGATCGTCACCTGCGGGAAATGCAGACCCTGCTTGAGGGATCGACGGAGGCGGAGGAACTCGCGCTCGAGATCGGTGCCAGTTTCGATGAGCTCGCTCATCTGGCCGAAGCGTTCCGAACGCTCGGGTACCTCACGCCACGCTCCCTCGATACCGTCGCGGCGCTTGGAGAGCTACTGTCATCGCAGATGGTCGCGGCGGCGTTCCGTCAGCGAGGTTATCCGGCGGTCTGGGTAGACGCGCGCGATGTGATGAAGACGAACGACTACTTTACGCGCGCTGAGCCGGATGTCGAGGCAATTGCGCTTGCCGCACAGGAGCACTTGCTGCCGCTGCTGCAGCAGGGAAAGATCCCGGTGATGGGGGGCTTTGTCGGCTCGGCGCCCGGGCGTGTCACCACCACGCTGGGCCGCGGTGGCTCTGACTATACGGCCTCGCTGATCGGCGCGGCCATCGAGGCCACCGCCATCGAAATCTGGACCGACGTGGATGGCATGCTCACGGCCGATCCCCGCGTGATTCCCGGTGCGCGGCTGATCGAACGCATCAGCTTCGATGAAGCGGCGGAACTGGCAGCCTTCGGCGCCAAGGTGCTGCATCCCGCGACAATCGCGCCGGCCGTGCAGCGTGGCATCCCTGTCTTCGTGTTCAATTCGCGCAATCCGCAGGGGAAGGGGACGATGATCGCGTTTGACGCGCCGCGTCTTGCCGTGCGAGCGATTGCGGGCAAGCGCGGCACCACGCTGGTCAAGCTGCGTTCCTCCCGCATGCTTTTGGCGCCGGGCTTTCTGCGCCGCGTCTTCGAAGTGTTCGAGACGCACCGCACGTCGGTAGACGTCGTGACCACGTCTGAAGTGTCGGTCTCCGTGACGCTCGACGACGCCACGAACCTCGGCGCAATTCTGCAGGATCTTGCCGCATTTGGTGACGTGGCGGTGGAGCGACGGAGCGGTATCGTCGCCATCGTGGGGGCGGGCATCGCCGATGGGAGTCGCGCCATTGCCGAGGCGCTGATCGCGCTTGGTCCGATTCCGGTGTACATGGCGTCACTCAGCGCCACCGGCATCAACTTTACGCTCGTCATCGACGACGAGCAGGTCGTGCCGGCCATGCAGCGGTTGCACGCCGCCTTCTTCGAGCAGGCCTCGTGAGCGGCGCGGCTGCAGGCGGTGCACCCGTGCGCATCGCGTTGATCGGTATGGGACGCATGGGGCGCGCGCTCGACGCGCTGGCCCCCGAGCGGGGTTGCGAGGTCGTCGCGCGGCTCGACGCGGCCGAGATGTCGAATGGGATATCGGCAGCCGATCTCCACGGTGCGCAGGTGGCCATCGAGTTCACCACGCCGGAATCATCGGTCGCCAACGCGATCGCGCTGCTGCAGGTGGGCTGTCCCGTCGTGATCGGGACCACCGGTTGGTCCTCGCAGCTCCCGGTGATCGAGGCGGCGGCGCAGGCGGCGCAGGGTGCCGCGCTCTGGTCTCCCAACTTCAGCATCGGCGTGCAGCTCTTTCTGGCGATGGCGGAAGATGCGGCCGCGCGGGCGCGGCAGCTGTCCGGCTTCGACGTGCACGTGGTCGAGACGCACCACATTGCCAAGCTCGATGCGCCCTCTGGCACTGGCATCGCGATCGCCGATCGGTTGCGGGAAGGACTCGGTCGCGAGGTGCCGATCACGAGCGTGCGAACGGGATCGGTCCCGGGCACGCATGAGGTCATGTTCGACGCGCCCTGCGAACAGATCCGGCTCGTGCATGAAGCGCGAGACCGCCGGGTCTTCGCCGACGGCGCGCTGACCGCGGCCCGATGGTTGGCGGCCGCGCGCGCGCCTGGCGTGTACACCATGCGTGACGTCCTGGCATCCAGCCAGGCGATTTCCTGACCTCTCAGCGCGGAACGACGATGGCGCAGCGACTCTTCGGGTGCGGTACCGCACTCGTCACGCCGTTCATGGCAGATGGTTCCATCGACGAGGTCGCGCTCCGCGCTTTCGTGGAGTGGCAGGTCAGCGAAGGGGTGCACATGGTCATCCCCTGCGGCTCGACCGGCGAAGCGGTCACGCTGGCGCCAGCGGAGCATCGCCGTGTCGTCGAGATCACCGTCGAGCAGGTCAACGGTCGGGTGCCCGTGATCGCCGGCGCTGGGTCGAACGATACGCAGCGCGCGATCTCGACCTCACGCGAGATGAAGGCGATCGGCGCCACGCACCTGCTGCATGTCACGCCGATGTACAACAAGCCGCCGCAGCGCGCGATGTTGGCGCACTTCCGGGCCATCGCCGATGCGTGTGATCTCCCCATCGTGATCTACAACGTGCCCGGTCGCACCGCGATCAATCTCGATGTGCGCAGCTGCCTTGAGCTGGCCGAAGACCCGCGCTTTGTGGCGGTGAAGGAAGCGTCGGGAAATCTCGCGCAAATCACTGCGATCATTCGTGATCGCCCTGAGCACTTCGCCGTGCTCTCAGGCGACGATGGCCTCACGCTCAGCGTCATGGCGCATGGCGGAGATGGCATTATCTCGGTGATCTCGAATGTCGTCCCGGCCCTCATGTCGGCGCTCTGCGACGCGATGCTGCGTGGCGATTTGGCCGAGGCACGACGCATCGATGCGCGACTGGCGCCGGTCGCCGACGCTGCCTTCATCGAGTCGAATCCGATCCCGACGAAGGCGATGCTCGCGATGATGGGGCGCATGCGCGACCAGCTGCGCCTCCCGTTGGTCTCGCTGCTCGACGTGCACCACCCGCTGGTGCGCGCGGCGCTTCTTCACGCCGGCGCGCTCGCGTCGTAACATCGCGTTCGTCCATCACCACTCTCCACACGATGCAGCTCCCATGGCTTTCTCGCTGACCGACCTCGAAGCGCGCTTCAATGATCCGCTCCTGCTCGACGGCGGTGTAGCGCTGCCGTCTGATGCACAGACGCTGTTTGATCACGCGCTGGCATTGCTCGAGCGCGGCGAGATCCGCGCCGCGCATCGGGACGCCGATGGCACATGGCACGCGGTGCCGTGGGTGAAGCGCGCGATCCTGCTGGGTTTTCGCATAGGGCGCGTGGTGGAAATGCCTGGGCAGGCCCCGTTTCATTTTCTCGACAAACACACGTTCCCCACGCGCGAATTTCGACTCGAGAACCAGGTGCGCATCGTGCCGGGCGGCTCCACCGTGCGGCGCGGCGCGTATCTCGCGCCGAACGTTGTGTGCATGCCGCCCATGTATATCAACGTGGGGGCGTATGTCGGTCGTGGCACGATGGTCGATTCGCATGCGCTCGTCGGCTCGTGTGCGCAGATCGGTGAGCGGGTGCATCTCAGCGCCGCCGCGCAGATCGGTGGCGTCCTCGAACCCATCAACGCGTCACCCGTCATCATCGAGGATGACGTGATTGTCGGCGGAAACTGCGGCGTGTATGAGGGCACGGTGGTACGCGCGAAGGC
>CAITQY010000450.1 GCA_903894655.1 uncultured Gemmatimonadota bacterium | reverse complement strand
GCCGTGAGGGCGGCCAGGCAGCACAGGAGTGCCGACCAGCGAGACGCAGAGCGAACTCGGGACATGAAATTCCGGATCAGGATGGAGACAGCTGGCGTGTAGCCCTTGGAAATCTAACGGATCCGACGGGGCCCGCACGGCTGCCAGAGCGGGGCGACAGGACACGGCATGACACCGATTCCCTGCCACGGCCGTAGGGCTTGTATCTTTCACAGTGTGCGCATCCTCGTGATTCACTCCGCCCACCGACGTCTCGCGGCCCGCCCGGTTCCGCTCGCCCGGCATGTCATGCTGTTGCTGCTCGCGGCGGTCGTGGCCGTTGGGGCGTGGCCGTCGCGTGCGTGGAGTCAGGTCGCCGCGGCCGGTCAACCGCTTCCGGCGCCGGTCGGCTACGTCAACGACTTCGCGAACGTGCTCGCGCCTGATGCGGCCGCCCGTATCGACGACCTTGCCAAACGCGTCAACGCGGCGACGCGTGGTGACATGGTCATCGTCACGCTGCCGAATCTTGGGGGTCGACCCGTCGAAGAGGTGTCGCTGCGTCTCGGCCGTGAGTGGAAGATCGGTGCCGACGCCGCGATCGGTGATCAGGCCCGCAATGCCGGGGTGATCATCCTGCTGGTGCCCAAGGAAACGTCAGACGACGGCCGCGGGTACTGCCGTATCGAAACGGGGCAGGGCACCGAAGGCTTCATCACCGACGCTACCTCGGGCGAGATCTGCCGCGAGCAGACGCCGCTCTTCCGGGCGCAGGATTATTCCGGCGCTCTCGAGCGCATCGCAACCGACGTGGCGGGGCGTTATGCCGCCAATTTCGGCGTCACGCTGGATGGCGTACCTCCGCCCACGCAACGACGGCGGCCGCAGCAATCGCAGGGCATTCCGCCGTTCATGATCGTGCTGGCGCTGGTGGTGCTCTTCTCGCTGCTCAGCTCCTCCGGTGGACGCCGCCGCGGCTGCGTGGGGTGCATTCCGATTCCCATGCCTGGCCCGTCCTTGGGCGGGTGGCAGGGTGGCGGTGGCGGATTCGGTGGTGGGTTTGGCGGTGGTGGTGGCGGAGGATTCGGCGGATTCGGCGGTGGCGGCGGATTCAGTGGTGGTGGTGGCGGCTCCAACTGGTGAACAGATCCATGGCACGTGCTTCGATGTCTCTCGATGATCTTGTCCAGCAACTGCGTCAGGTGCACGGTGACGCGCTGCGGGCGGCGGTCCTGTATGGATCGGCGGCCAGCGGCGAGCAGGTGGTCGGGCACTCCGACTTCAATGTCCTCGTCATCGTCTCGTCCATCGACGTGGTGCAGATGCGCAGTCTCGGACAGACGATGCGCGCCTGGGGGGAAGCCGGGAACCCGCCGGTCCTCGTGCTCACCGAGCAGGAGTGGCTGCGCTCGGCGGACATCTTTCCGATGGAGTACGCCGACATTCTCGAGCGACATCGCGTGTTGCACGGCACGCTGTCCCTGAGCGACCTGACGGTGGATCTGCACCATCTGCGGTTGCAGACGGAGCAGGAAGCGATGGGGAAGTTGCTGCGCCTGCGGCGTGGCGTGATGGTGGCCGGCACGGACGCCGCGCGCCAGACCGACCTGCTGCGTTCGAGCTACAGCGCGCTGCTCGTGATCTTTCGCGCGGTGCTGCGCCTCCACGGCGTGACGCCGGCACGCGATGCAACAGGTGTGATACAGGACGTGGCCGCGCAATGCGGCTTCGATCCGGCGCCGTTCACGGCGGTGTCGGCGCTCGTGCGCGGTACTGCGTTCTCGAATGGCGAATCAGAAACCGTGCTGGCGGGGTATGTACGCGGCATGGATGTCCTCGTCGACTATCTCGATCGATTCACGCCGCCCACAACCTCGTCTGCAGTCATTTCCCCAGTCCAATCATGAGAAACCCCATGGTCACCACGCCGCGTTCGGATCGTCCGTTCTCTTGGTCACGCCTCGCTTTGCGCGCTGCCTCGCGGGCCGCCTCGCGCGCGCGCCTGCTGGCGGTTGCTGTCGCGTTGCCGCTGGGCATGAATGCCTGCGGCTACAACACGATCCAGTCGTACGATGAACAGGCCGCGCAGGCCAAGCAGAACATCGATGCGCAGCTGCAGCGGCGTGCCGATCTGATTCCGAATCTCGTGAATACGGTCAAGGGATTCGCCGCGCAGGAAAGTGACGTGCTGACGGCGGTCACCCAGGCGCGCGCCGGACTCATTGGTGCGTTGCAGAAGCCGGGTGGTTCCGATCCGGCTGAATTGGCCAACGCCAACCAGCAGCTCACAACGTCGCTCGGACGTCTCAACGTGACCGTTGAAGCGTATCCGGAGCTCAAGTCGAACGAGAACTTCCTGCGCTTGCAGGATGAACTTACCGGCACCGAGAACCGTATTGCGGTGTCACGCACCGATTACAACGGCGCTGTGCGACTCTACAACGAGTACATCCGCAAGTTCCCCGCGGTCCTCACCGCCAAGGCGACGGGTGCCAAGCCGCGTGCCTATTTCGAAGTGACCGACGCCGCGTCGCGCGCGGCGCCGACCGTCGACTTCAAGAAGTAACCGAGAAGTCAGCGGGAAGTCAGCGGCTGGTCGCTCCGTTACATCTTGTTCTTTTCGTAGAGCAGATTGCGCGGGGCGACACGCCACTCGTACCACCGATCGATGGGATTACCGCCATTCACCGCGGGATCGCTCCGGTCACTGCGGATCTGCGTCCGGATGCGGACGCCGATGACATCGTTGCCGTCGTTCGTCGTGTCGGCATCGAGGCCGTCATACGTCGGATGTTCGGCCCCGGATACGAACACGAGCCGCCCCTCGAACGCCTGAACGCCGGTGGCGACCACATCCCCGTCGGGCGCGCCGGTCGCCGTGAGCCGTTCGGCGCGCATGAGCTCCTTCGTCGAGGCGATGCGCCAGTACATCACCGCATTCAGCCGTTGAATCGTGGTGCCCGATCGTGACAGGAGCAGGTTGTCGAGGCCCGCGTCGCGGTTGACGAGTCGTGTCGTGGGCAGGAACTCGATGCGAAAAAGCCCGGCCCCCTGATTCGCGACGCTCGTGAGCAACAAGAGCCGACGCGTCGTTCCCACCTGCAGTCGTACGAGATCGCCTGCTTTGACATCGTACGCGCCGTTCACCTTCTTGAAGTCGATACACGTCGCGCCACAGGTGCCGCCCGCTGGGTAATTCGGCAGCGTGTCGCCGTCGTCGAAGATCGGGTACACCGGCGCCTCGTTCGGATCGAACGGCACCGACAGCACCGAGATGGTGTCGCCGACAGCACCAAGCGCGGAGAACACCGACGTGCCGACCATGGCGATGCCCGCCTCCTGGACGTCGCGGGCCAGCGATAGCCCCACGAAGCGTGCGCCGCGATCCACGCCCTCGCGCACGGTCCACGAGCGTCGTGTCTGCCAGCTGTTCAACGAAAAGGCAGTCGCCGATACAATCACCACCATGCCGACGGTCATCGAGATCAGCACTTCGGCCAGCGTGAAGCCACGACGGGCGCGACTGGGCGTAACGGTGCACGTGCGCATCATTGCGCTCCGGAGAGACCGTTGCCGCGGAACAGCAACGTGGTGAGCACCACGGGAGTCGATGCCCGCGGATAGTCGACGTTGACGTCGATCTTGACGAGATTCTGGCGCGCTACGGTAACGGTCATCGTACGCACATACGGGCCGCTGGCGTCTGGCGTTCCTTCGGCGCCGAGCCGAACCGCCGACTCGGTCTGCACCAGCCACGGATCGCGCGTGCGAACCTGCTCGAGATACCCACGCGCAATGGCGATGGCATTGGTCCGATTTTGCGCCAGCGTCTGCAGTTTGATCGTGCTGGCATTGGCACTCGCCAGCGACGAAAGGCCGACCGCGAGCAGGATGATCGCGACGATCATCGAGACGAGCGTGAATCCCCGGCGCGCCGATGTGGTCCCGCGAGCGCTCGGACGACGCATGCGATGGCGGGTCACTGCCAGCCTCCGCTCTGCTTGAAGGTCCAGAATCGCACATTGCCCGACGGCGTCACTTGAATCGCCACGACGGCGTACGGGTCGTTCTCATTCGCCAGGTAGACCACGCCGCGCGATCCCATCGGCGTGGTCAATCCGCGGGAATCGAACTCGATGCGTGCATCGGGGAACGTGACGGATCCCGACGACAGGTCGCCGGGAATGGCCCCGGCCGCCCCACGACTGTATTGCACGCGCGGCGGTAACTCGCGGACGCCGAAGCCGCGAAGTGCCTGCCACTCAACGGCGGACTCGGCGATCAAGCCGTCGCCATTGTCATCGAGATAGCCACCGTACTTGCGCGCACTCGTAGTGAACGCCACCCGAACCATTTCGCGCGTCGAGAGCGCGCGGGTGCGAGCGACATCCATATCCTGCGCGAGCTGAATGCCCGCCAGTTGCACCTCCGTCTTCTCGGAGATGCGGAACTTGGGCAGGATCATCGCCATCATGATGCCGACGATCGCGACGACCGACAGCAGTTCGATGATGGTGAAGCCGCGTGGGTCGCGGGTGAACGTGGTGCGTGCCATACGAATCCCGGGGAAGCCCCGATAGGACAGTGAAGCGATCAGTACAAGGGCCGGAACGCGGTCTGGAGCACCGTGCCAACGGAGGGCGTCCCCGGCGGAAGCCGTTCAGGGAAGCGGAAATTCACGTCGAAGCTCCATTGGCGGGTTGGGGCCGAGTAGTAGGCGCCGCTGGCGAAGCCCACATTGCTCTCGTTGCCCCACAGGCCAAAGACGAACCGGCTCTGGTACAGCGACACCAGTGAACCGGTGTAGGTGAAGGTCACGCCACCCCAGTTCTCCAGGAAGCGGGGGAAGTTCTCGAGACCGCCGCCATAGGCGGGGGCACCGCAACCCGCTCGGGCATAGTCACACGGCGTGGCCGAGTGGCCAGCCAGCAAGGCCGCTCTGACGGTCGTAGGGCGCGCGGTGCGCTGTTGAAACGTGGTCTGCAGCGTGTCACACCATCCGGCGGCCGCGCTGCAACGGGTCGCGAGCGACGATGGCTTCGCCGCCATCGCCGGATTGGGCGGCGTGGACAGAAAGGTGATCGCGTCACCCATGATGGCGGCCGGCCGCCAGACGGTCGTGTTGTAATCCCCGAGAATGTAGAGCGGACGCTCCGTCACCATGCTCAGACCGCCGGTGTCCGTGGTCACACTCGGTTTCGGCAGCTGCGCCCCCTGGCGCAGTCGGACGGCCACGAGATCCTTGTTCGTGTTGCCGCCGACATTGATGAAGTTGAGGTAGATGATGCGCGGTGCGCGCGTCGCCTTGGCGGCGTCGCTCCAGATGCGCAGTGAATCCATGTGGATGTCGATCAGGTCGGGACGCAGGTCCTCGCGGCCCTCGTAAAACGCATTGCGACGCGGCTTGAAGATTTTGGCGCAGGCGGCGGCATCCGGGACCTGCAAGCCCCCGGTGCGCTCGTGCACCATGAAGTTGGCGCACAGCTGTGACTTCATGGTGTTGGTGTCGACGACGTCGAACACGGCGGCGTTGATCGTGATGTACCAGTCGGACTTCCACGCCATCTTCACGTCCTGCACCATCGGACTGTCGCCGGCGCTGCGGGGCTGTACCAGCGTCACCGGCGCCACGTTCGCGGGCAACGGTAGCTTGAGCGGGCGCACGCCATGCGCCGCGGTCATCAATCGACTGTTGAAGCGCACTTCACTGCGCGTCTTGAAGTTGGGCTGCGACAAGCTGCGCGAATCGAAGTCGAGTGCGACGGCGGTCCCGGCTGCGTTGTTGATGCGCACACCGCTCAAGCGATTGTTGGTGTCCTTACGGTTCCAGAACGCGCTGTCGGGTGTCGTGAGATTGCTCTGGAAGGTGGCGTTGTTGGACGACAGGTACAGGTTGCCATTCGTGTGCACCCATCCGGAAAACGTCATCGGTGCGCCGGGCAGAATTTCCAGGTCGTCCTCGTAAAACACGCCGAACTGGAAGAGCGGAATCGTTTGCGCGTTCACCGAGAGGACGGCGGTGGCCTTGTTGCCGGAGGTGTCGCGCGCCGTGACGGTGATATCGATCGGCTGGTTCAACGAGTAGAGACCCGAGAATGGGCCCGCCGTGATCGTGCGCGACACCGGGGTTCCGGTCGTCTGGGTCGTCTGCGTCATACGATACCCGGTGATCTCCGGCTTCGTGATCG
>CAITQY010000449.1 GCA_903894655.1 uncultured Gemmatimonadota bacterium | reverse complement strand
TGTGCTGCTCGGCGAGGCGCAGGTGACGCCCGCCGATGTGGTAGATCGCGTCGTCATCGTCATCGACGTACTGCGGGCGGCCACGACCGTGGCGGCGGCTCTAGAGGCCGGCGCGCGTGCCGTGATCCCGTTCGAGACGGTGGACGAAACGGCGTCGCGCGCAAAGGCCTACGCGCGCGGTGAGGTTCAACTGGCGGGTGAACGGCGCATGGTAAAGATCGATGGATTCGACCTCGGGAATTCTCCCGCCGAGTACACACCCGCGTCGGTCGATGGACGGACGATCTTGTTCACCACGACGAACGGCACGATGGCCTTGGCGGCGACCCATGGCGCGCGGTCCTGCTATTTCGCGGCGTTCGTGAACGTGGCCGCCACCGTGGCCTCGGTACGGTCGGCGATCGAGGGCGGTGGGGACGTCACCGTCATCTGCGCCGGACACGAGCGGCGCGTGGCTCTCGAAGATGTCGTGTGTGCCGGACGGCTGGTCCGTGGAATCACGGCCGACATCGAGGTCGTCACGAAGGGGGACGGCGCGCGTATTGCCGAAATGGCTGAACGACCATTCATGGGGGGCATCGCGTCGATGGCGCTCGAGGCCGGCCATGCCAAGTCGTTGATCGCTGCAGGCTTTGAGAGCGACGTCGAGCTGTGCCTCACGCTTGATCGCTATGATCGCGCGGTGCGTTACCACGATCGGCAGCTGCACTTCGAGCCTGCGACTCGCCCGGAACGCTGACGATGGAACCCGCTGTGCTGCGTCGGGAGCTTTCCGCAGTCGCGCTCACGTTGCTCGCGGTGTTTCTCACCGGCGCCGTGATCTTCAATGCACCGGATGCCGGGCAGTCGTGCCTCACGGCGACGGGCGTGTTCGGCCCGGCGGGCACGTGGGCACGGTGCGCCCTGGTGACTACGGTGGGGATTCCCGGGGCGGCGATCGTCGTCCTGGGATGTCTGGTCGTCGCGCTCACACTGTTCGGACGCATTGCGCGCGCCGATGATGCCAGCGACTGGGGCGTACTCTTCACCGGCACCGTGACCTTGGTACCGGTGGCGATCGGGCTCGCGCTCGGTGGCGAGCCGTCGGCCTCGGATAGCTCCGGTCTGTGGGGCAGCTTTGCCGCCCACTATCTGCGCAAAGGCCTCGGCTCTGCCGGTGCGTGGGTGTTTTTCCTGTTGGCGACAAGCGCGCTTACGGTGGCGACGCTCCGCTGGAATCCGATTCGTGTGTTACTGGGCTCTAGTGCGCGGAATGCCGACACCGACCGCGTGGCCGGTGGCCAGAGTGCGGCACGTGCCGTTGTCACGAGCCGGAAACGACCGACTTTGGCCCAGCAGCTCGAGCCCGAACCGGAAGATCTTCCCGCCATCGACCCCGTGTTGGCGCGCGATGTCTTGGAGCGAGCCAAGCCCGACGCGCGGTTCGCTCCGCCGGAGACGGGTCGCGACGCTGCGAGGGCGAAGAAGAATGCGAGGGAGGCCGCACGACCCGTCGCGCCCGTGGTGGAGGCGGCACTCGACGCCTCATCGGAACCATCGCCGTTCAGCGATGACCTGCCCCCGACTGATTTGCTCACCGCGGCGCCCGCGCGGAACGCCGACGCCGGCAAGCGCGAACTGGACTTGGCGGGTGAGAAGCTGATGGCGACGCTGCGCACTTTTAAAGTGGATGGCGAGTTGGTCGGGCGAACCACGGGGCCGACCGTTACGCAGTTCGAGATCGAGCCGGCGCCCGGCGTCAAGGTCCGACAGATCGCGGCGTTGGCGGACGACCTCGCCTTGGCGATGCGCGCGCCGAGCATTCGGATCGTGGCGCCCATTCCGGGGCGTGGCGCGGTCGGTGTGGAAGTGCCCAACCCGACGCCGGAAATGGTCGTCCTTCGCGAGGTGCTGGAGTCGGCGGAGTTTCGGCAGATGCGGGCGGCGTTGCCGATCGCCCTCGGCAAGGATCTCGAAGGGCGCGCCGTTATCGCCGATCTCGCCAAGATGCCGCACTTGCTGATTGCGGGTGCGACCGGATCGGGAAAATCCGTCTGCGTGAATACGATCATCACCAGCCTCGTGTATCGGCACACGCCCCGCACGCTGCGCTTCTTAATGGTCGACCCGAAAATGGTCGAACTCAGCGTGTACAACACGCTGCCGCATCTGCGCCACAAGGTGATCACGGACAACCGCGATGCCGCGTCCGTGCTCAAATGGGCCGTGATGGAGATGCAGGATCGCTACCGGTTGTTGGAAGCGAATGCCTGTCGCAATCTGCAGGAGTTTAATCGTCGGGTACAGCAGCAGGCGGACGGCGAGGGCGCTCCGCTTCAGAAACCGCGCAATCTCGAGGTGGCCTTCGAGGATCGCACCTATGCCGGCGGCGTACTGCCGTACATCGTGGTCGTGATCGACGAAATGGCCGACCTGATGATGACGGTGCAGGCGGAGGTCGAAACGCCTATTGCCATGCTCGCACAGAAGGCCCGCGCCATTGGCATTCACCTGATTCTGGCGACGCAACGTCCCAGCGTGAACATCATAACAGGGCTGATCAAGGCGAACTTCCCCTGCCGGATCGCGTTTCGTGTAGCCTCGCAGGTGGACAGTCGCACGATCATCGATGGCGCCGGCGCCGAGGCGCTGCTCGGCAACGGCGACATGTTGTTCATTCCGCCCGGCAAGTCGGAGCCTGCACGGTTGCAGGGGGCCTACCTCTCCAGCGAGGAGACGGAAGCCCTGCTCAAGTGGTATGAAGATGCCCGAGCGCGTTTTGAGGCC
Source organism: uncultured Gemmatimonadota bacterium (assembly GCA_903894655.1). Lineage (GTDB taxonomy): Bacteria > Gemmatimonadota > Gemmatimonadetes > Gemmatimonadales > Gemmatimonadaceae > Gemmatimonas. Next base: position 803 of record CAITQY010000449.1, on the reverse strand, counting down.
GGTGAGGGGATCGCGGCCGAACCGGACATTCTCGAGACGGTGCGCGCCCTCGAAGCCAAGGGCGACGGTGCTGACGAGGATGATGGCGACCGCACGTCGGACGAGCGGGACGTACGCTTCCGTGAAGCGGCGGAGGTCGTGATCCAGCATCGACAGGGATCGACTTCGCTATTACAACGGCGGTTGAAGGTCGGATACGGCCGTGCCGCCCGCATCATCGATCAACTGGAAGCCGCCGGTGTGCTGGCCCCGTCCGAGGGGGCCGCGCGACCGCGCGATGTGCTGGTCGGTGTGCAGGACCTCGATCGCATTTGCGGCTCCTGACTCCGCACCTTTCCCGAACCGACTCGTCGTCACGTATTGACGTCGTGTAACGGTCTGGTGAACATTCACAGGGTTGGTGCCACGTCCCGCTCTCCTTCCCGCGGGCTGCTGGACCTCGACGTACTTCCTCCCTCCCGAGGTATTAGATGTTCTCGTTTCGCGTTCGACGACTGTTGACTTCGACCCTGCTGGCGTTCGGCGCGCTGCCGGTGGTGGCCGCCGGACTGGCAGCCCAGGCCGGAACGATTACCGGTAAGGTGACCAACGCGGAGAGCGGCCGCCCAATCGAGGACGCGACGATCACTGCCGTCGCCGGGGGCACGCCGTACAGCGCCGTCAGCGGCGCCGACGGCGCGTTTCGTATTTTGAGCCTGCCCGACGGCGCATACACGGTGAGCGTGAGGGCGATCGGCTACGCGCCCAAGCGCTCGGCCAACGTGCAGCCCGGTGCGGTGCTCACGATTACGATGACGCCGCGG
>CAITQY010000448.1 GCA_903894655.1 uncultured Gemmatimonadota bacterium | reverse complement strand
TGCCAAGCACGCGATGGTCGCGTTTCTTGGCTTCCTCGAGATTGTGCAGGTGCTGCTCGAGGTCGTCCTTCTTGAAGAACGCCGTGGCGTAGATGCGCTGCAGCATTTGACGCTTCACATCGCCGCGCCAGTAGGCACCGGCGGTGGTGAGCAGCTTGAAATGCTTCAGGTACGACGTGTCCGGCACGTGCGGGCCGCGGCACAGGTCGATGAATGGCCCGTCGGTGTACGTCGAGATGACTTCGTCGCTGCCCTCGAAATCGTCGAGGCGTTCGAGCTTGAGCGGATCGTCGGCAAACCGCACGCGCGCCTCGGTCAGCGACACCTCTTCGCGCACGAACGGATACTTCTCGGCCACCACCTTCTTCATCTCCGCTTCGAACGCGGCCAGATCTTCGGGCGTGAACGGCTTCTCGACTTCGAAGTCGTAATAGAAGCCGTCATCGATGGCCGGACCGAAGCCAATCTTGGCATCGGGGCGTAACCGGCGCACCGCGGTGGCCAGGATATGCGCACCGGAATGGCGCAGCACCTGCACCGCGCGCGGGTCCTTTTCCGTGATCACCACGAAGGAACCTGACGCCCGCAATGGGGTCATGAGGTCCAGCACCTCGCCGTCCACCGCGACCGCCAGCGACGCCTGCAGCAGGCGCGCCCCGATCGAGCCCACCACGTCGCGCGCCAGCGTACCAGCTGGGACCTCGCGAGTGGAACCATCGGGGAGGGTCAGGACGATGTGCGCGTGTGCAGCAGCGTCGGCAACAGATTGCGAACCGGCAGTCATCAGGAGGAGCGGGCAGAAAGGTGAGCGCCCTCGCTGAGCGAGGACGGTCAAGTTATCCTTACACCACGAGTCACGCCAAGATCGACCTCGATCCGCCTTGCGAGCGGGGGCGGCTGGCGTCGGGTCACGGAGGTGGCAGTTGGCACAGTCCCCGGATGGAAAGCGCCCAACGCGCACATCGTCGGTGCTCTTGGTCGCGCTCGGCGCGGTGGCCGGCGTCGCGCTGGGCCTGCTCGTGGCCGATCGCCTTGGCGGCCTAAACAGCGTGCAGCGCCGTGGTGGCCGCGGCCGCCGCCGAGATTCCGGACCCGAGGGCTGGCGCGACGACGCGCACCCCACGGACGCGTTCGACGAGCTCACCGACGACGACGCGGAGCTGTCCGGCGAGTCGATCGCCCATATCCATTTCCGCGCTCGCGGGGAGCATGACAACTCACGCCCGGACGCGTCGCCGCACGCCATGGCCGCCCCGATGGCTGCCGGCCAGGGCGAGCGCGCACCGCTGGCGGACAGCGCGATAACGCCGAGGGGACCGTCGGTGCCCACGCACGAGGAGCTCGAGTCACGCGTCCTCGCGACGTTCCAGAATGATCCGGTGCTGGAGGCCCGCGCCATCGACATTGGTGCGGTGGGCTCGGGCACCATCGAACTGACCGGCTGGGTGGCGAGCACGGGGGAGATCGCGCACGCCCTCACCCTCGCCCGGGGAGTCCCTGGCGTGACCGCGGTGGTGGATCATCTGGCCGTCCGCGGTCCGGGTGCCCTCCACAATCACCGCACGGCGCAGTACGAGACGCCACATCGACGATAGCCGCACGACCATCGCCGCGCGAAGCCGCCCAGGGGGGTGAGCCAGTCGGCGGCCCACCCGTGTTATCTTGGGCCATGACTGCGCCCGACACGAATCCGCTGCCGACGACCTACGACGCTGCCGCGACTGAGTCCACCTGGTACGCCAGGTGGACCGAGCACGGGGTGTTCACTGCCGATGCCGAACGCGCCGCCACGCGCGAGCCGTTCGTGATCGTGATCCCGCCGCCCAATGTGACGGCGGTGCTGCATATGGGGCACGGCCTGAATAACACCGTGCAGGACGTGCTCATCCGCTGGCGCCGCATGGCGGGCGATGAAGCGCTCTGGCTGCCGGGCACCGACCACGCCGGCATCGCCACGCAAAACGTGGTGGAAAAGCAGTTGGCCGCCAACGGCCAGACGCGCTTCGACCTAGGACGCGGCCCGTTCGTGGAGAAGGTGGCCGAGTTCGTGGAGCACACGGGCGGCGAGATCCTGAATCAGCTCAAG
>CAITQY010000447.1 GCA_903894655.1 uncultured Gemmatimonadota bacterium | reverse complement strand
GACGAAATCCGTGCAGGTTTCGGTTGTCACCGGCGGCGGCACCACGCAGACGAACCCCACCTCGTTTGAGTCGGGCGACTCGACCACGGACAACGTGGCTGTCGTGATGAACCACTACAGCAACGCGTTTCATCTCACGAGCGCGCAGATCAACCAGAAGTTCCGCATCGAGCAGCTCGCCGCGAAGAACCTCCAGAACCTCGCCAACAAGATTATCGACGTGGCGATGACCCCTATCGACGCGACGAACTTCGCCAACGGCTCCAGCGCCATCGCGCAGGCGTCGCTCACGGTCGCCGACCTTCAAGCCGGCTGGGCGTCCATCGGTACCAGCCCGATCAAGAATGTCCTCCTCGACGCCGCTGCCTACTCGAAGTTTTTGCAGACCGCCACCACGTCGCTTTCCCTCAACGGCGGCGCCTACGGTTTCAACAACTTCCTGCTGAACACCCGCTGGACCGGCGCCGTTTCCGGCACCTACGGCTTCGTCTGCGGTCCCGACGCCATCGCGCAGGCGTCCGGCATCCCTGACATCCACCCCGCCGTCCAGAAAATGCTGATGGATTCGCGGGTCGTCACGATCCCGAGCCTCGGCCTCTCGGTCCAGCTCAACGTCTGGGGTTCCGCCTCGTCCCGCGCCGTCTGGGCCAGCTACGACGTGATGTACGGCGCCGCCTACGGCAAGCAGGGCGCCGCGTCCGGCTACCGCATCAAGAGCGCCTAATCCGCGCCAAGTGACGCCCGGCGCAATAATATGCGCCGGGCTTTTTCTTTTCTATGAGTACCGCTTTTGACTCCATCCTCAACGCTGGCGTTTCCCTTTTGGAGTCGCTGTCTGGTGACGCGTTCACGCACGCCGGCGCCCGCTACGTCGGCAACTTCCGCACCGGCAATTCGCTGGAGCAGGCCGAGGCGGGCGCGTTCTCGCTCCACGGCGGGCAGGCGCGCGTCGTCCTCGTGCTCCACGTCGCCCGCTCGCAGTTCACCGCGGCGCCCCTGTCGTGGAAGAACCAGAAAGTTTTGCGCATCACCCCGACGCCCGCGGAATACACTGTCTCGACCGTGAACGTGGACGACCCGAACATTTACGCGTTCGTCCTCATCGGGAAGAACTGAGGGCGCGCGCATGGCCGATTCGCTCAAAGCCGAACTCATCCACCGCGACTTCTCGCGGATGATTGAGGAGCTGGCGGCGATAGACTCGCGCGTCGAGTTTCGCGACGTAATCCGCGGCGTCGCCGCCCGCGTGATGGCCGGCGCCGCCCGCGGCACGAAAGCGGCCGACTCGGGCAAGATCCTGACGCGGTTTGCAAACAAGCGTTTCACCACGTTCAGCGGCAAAGTTTACTACCTCGAAAACCGTTACCCTGACGCACTCTGGGGTGGCATCGAGCGGATGCGCGAGGAGTCGCTGAATACGAAGATCAACGCCATCGGCCTCGCCAAGCAGTCGTGGCAGCACGCCGGCGCGTCCTTCGGTGCGAGCATCGCGGCGCCCGCCTACGTCGCCGCGGCCAACTACAACGGGCGCCGGTATCCCGAGGACGGATCGAGCACCGAGACCGGCAACGGCGACGGGCTTTCCCTTACTGTCCGCAACGGGTCGCCCATCGCGCCGGCCGCGGGCGGGCGCTACGCGTTGCAACGGGCGTTCCAGGGCGAGACGCGCGCCTTCGCCCGCAACGTCGCGGCCGGTGCGTTCGCCACCGTCGCCAGCCGCGCGAAAAAGTATCCCGGCATTTTCGTCCGCCCTCCCGTCGTCTAACCCACCATGCCCGCCACCGACCAAAAACAAGTCCTCAATTTCGACAACAATATCGAGACCGCCGTCCGCGGCGTGCTGGTCGCGGGCGGCTACGGTGACGCCTACATCTCCGGCATCTCGG
>CAITQY010000446.1 GCA_903894655.1 uncultured Gemmatimonadota bacterium | reverse complement strand
GCGTGCCAACGGCGCACAGCGGCCGCGGCATCGCCATCACGCACCACGATCGCGTGCATCGTGGCGCCAAGGTAGCGCTCCACAAGTTTCGCGGCATCGCCATCGGCGGTGAGGAAGTCGGTCAGTGGCCCGAGGACCGCACCGTCGCCGAAGCGCTCGCGTTCCTTGAGCAGCTTGGCGGCCGAGGGCGCCAAGCCCACGCGCTCACGCTCGAGCGCGGCCAGCGCATTCAAGCGGCCTTCCAGTGCCGTGCGTGACTGCACGGCGCTGGCGAGCGCACTGCGTGACTCGGCATCGGCCGTCCGCGCCGTAGCCGCGGCCAACCGCGCGCCTTCCAGCGCATGGAGCGCATCCTGCGCATTCGCCTGCGTGATCGACACCTGTTCACGCGCCGCGATCAGCTCGCGTTCGGTGACATCGAGTGCATCGGCCAACTGCTGACGCTCGATGTCGAGCGCTTCACGACGGTTCTGCGTCTCGAGGTGCTCGCGCGATGCGCCATCGCGATCGAGTTCGATACGACGGGCTTGGTCGCGATGTTCGCGCACCTGCCGTTCGAGCTGCTCCAGGACCGCACGTGCCTGCTGTACCGCTTCACGCGTGGTCTGCTCGGCGGCCAGGCGTTCCTGTAGCGCCTCACCGGCGTCGGTCAGCTCCTGCTCGAGGGTGGTCCGATCACCGATGGCCCGCTCACGATCCTCGCGCAGGCGACGGCCAAAGGCCTCGTTCTCCTTCCGCTCTTCTTCCGCGCGCTGCTTGCGCATGGTTGTGCTGCGCTGACGCTCCTCGCTCACGGCGAGTTCACGCTCGAGCTTCTGCGTCCTGTCGCGCTGCTCAGTCGAGAGACGTGCGAGTTCGAGACGGCTGGCTTCCGCCGCGGCGCGCGCCCCATGCGCCTGTTCGCGCAGCAGTTCGGCCTGCGCGATGGCATCTTCACCACCAGGCACGTCCAGCTGCAACGCTTCCAGACGGCCGTCGAGCGCCGCGAGTTCGTCGCGCCACGCCGCCATCTCGCGGGTGGCCAGCGAGATTTCGACCTGAAACCGACGGGCCATCAACTCGGCGTGCCGTTCGGCGCGGCGACGCTGGCGCGCCAGCGAACGCACCTGGCTCTGCACCTCGTTGATCAAGTCGTCGAGGCGTGCGAGATCGACCGTTGTCTCTTCGAGTCGGCGCTCGGCACTGCGACGCCGATCGCGATACAGGCCGACACCGGCGGCCTCCTCGAACAGCTCACGACGTTCATCGGGGCGGTCGGAGAGCAGGGCATCGATCATCCGGCTTTCGATGACAACGCCGGAATCGGCGCCGAGTCCGGTGCCACGCACGAGGTCCTGAATGTCACGCAAACGACACGGTGCGCGATTCAGGAGATATTCGCTTTCTCCGGAACGCAGCAGGCGCCGCGTAATGACGACTTCCTTAAATGGGACCGGGAGTTCGCCGTCCGTGTTGTCGAAATGGAGCGACACTTCGGCCATGTTCACGGCTTTGCGTGCCGACGACCCGTGGAAGATCACGTCCTCCATCTTCGCGCCGCGCATCGCGCGCGCACGCTGCTCGCCCAGCACCCACCGCACGGCGTCGGAGACATTCGACTTGCCGCTGCCGTTGGGGCCGACGATGGCCGTCACACCCTTTTCGAACACAAACTCCAAGTGATCGGCAAAGGCCTTGAAGCCATGGACCTCGAGCTTCGTCAGACGCACTAGAACGCTCTCCCAGTTCGATAAACCAACACAGGCGCGACGCGCAGGGCGCGCAAAGAGTCCGCAAGCGGGGTCGCTTGCATCGGCGATTCGAACGCGCCGGTATACACAGTCGCGCTGCCATCAGGCTGCAGCAGCGCATAGGCGATGATGCCGCGACTCGCCAGCTCGGCGAGTTGCGTAGGGATCAATGTAGGCGTGACGTTGCGCGCGAGACGTAATGCGTACGGCACCGACACGATGCTCCCCGATCCAATAATCTTCTGTGTGCGCAGCTTGGTCAGCAGCGACTCGGCCTGCGCGCGCGTTGCGGAGGCGCCCACCGTGACGCGGAACCACTGTTCGTTGCCCTCAGCCACCGGCGAGAGCGCCACCGCGTCGAGCGCCCGCACGCGCACGTCTGGCATGGCCGCGGCGCGCGTGTTGGCGGTGGCAAAGTACACGGCGTACCGTGATGCGGAGGCCGAGTCGGCGGCGTTCTCCACGCTGAGCGGCGGACCGACCGGAGCCGCGCTGTCGGGCGCGAGCAGCATGGTGCCGATGGAATCGCGCAGCAGCGAATCCCGCGTCGCGCTGTCGCTGCGCATCGCGGTGTCCATCGGTGTAGGCGGCACGACCACGGCCGTGCTGTCGGGTACCCGCGGAGTGCCGGTGATCAGGGCGGCGACCGGCTCCGGGAGGCGCGCCACGAGCTGTGGCCAGAACGCACCGACGGCTACGGCGATCGCGCCAAGTACGGAGACGATCGCAACCATGCGCCGTCGGCGGCTCGGCTCGTCTTCCACCGCGGCGGCGCGCGCACGCGCCTCGTTCGGCCGCGGCG
>CAITQY010000445.1 GCA_903894655.1 uncultured Gemmatimonadota bacterium | reverse complement strand
GCCTGACGCCACGGGCCTGACGCCACGGGCCTGACGCCACGGGCCTGACGCCACGGGCCTGACGCCACGGGCCTGACGCCACGGGCCTGACGCCGTCAGCTGTCGGGCACGCGAAGCACGTCTTCCACCGCGCCGGCATCACCATCACGCAACAGGTGGATGGCATAGCGCACGGCATCGTGCTCGCGCGGCCAGGCCAGCTGTTTGATGGCCGCCGTGGGCGTGCGCCAGGCCGTGGTATCGTGCTCGTGGCTCAGCATGACGACGCTGGCGTGCTCCACGACGGCGGCGAAGACCACGGCCATCTGAATCGTGTTGCGCGAGGTGAGGTAGAACGGATTGACGGCAAGCGTGTAGAGCCGTTGGACGACCATGCCGGTCTCCTCGAGCACTTCACGGCGCGCGGCGTCGGCGGGGCGCTCTCCGGGCTCGATGCTGCCATGCACGAGCTCCCACGCCCCTGTACACCGCACACCGACCGCCCGGCGCAGGGTGAGCACCCGCCAGCGATCGCGGCGGCCGTGCGGAGCTGGGGCAAGGACGACCACATCCACCACACCGACCGAGATCTGGACGTCGGCCGTGGGGATCGCCGGTCGCGCGGGACTTGAAGGGCTCATCACCAATGCTACGCCGTCGCTTGCCCTGCAGCGAGCGCGGCGGCCAACTTCCTCGTGATGACTGCTCTCGCTGATTTCCGCGCTCGCGCCGCACAGTGCCGTGCCACCGGTGGACTCGTCCCCGTGTGGAGCGACTGCTTGCTTGATCTCTGCACGCCCGTCGCCGCGTTCGCCAAAGTGCGCCGTGGCCCGTTCGCCTTCCTGCTCGAGTCGGCGCCCGCCGGCGGCGAGTCGTGGGCGCGCTATACCTACCTCGGCACCGAGCCGCGCGGGGCGTGGCGCCTGCGCGACGGGGTCGTCGAGGATTGGGATGATGTCCAGGGATGGCATGGCGCGCGGACGGCGGTCGACCCGATCGCCGACCTGCGGGATATCGTGCGCGACATGCGTCCGGTGCCGGCCCCCGAGCTGGGGGCACTCTGGAGCGGAGCGATTGGCTTCTTTGCCTACGACGTGGTCCGGCACATCGAGCAGCTGCCGAACGCGCCGCCACGCGCGTTGAATTATCCCGACGCCTGCTTCGTGTTCACGAAGGCGCTGGTCGTGATCGACAACTGGCGCGGACAGGCCCGCGTGATCGTCTCGGTGCCCGTTCCGGCTGACGCCTCCGACCACGCGCTCGAGGCGCTCCATGCCGATGCCGTGCGCACGCTCGCCGATACCATCGCGCGCCTGCAAGGGCCCGATGTGCTGCCGCCGCTCACGCTGAATGAATCGGCGCCGGCCGCCGTCGCATTCTCGCACTACGCGCGCGAGGATTTCCTCCGCGACGTGGGGCGCATCAAAGAGTACATCCTGTCGGGCGATGTCTTTCAGGCGTTGCTCGCGCGTCGCATGTCGGTGCCCCTCGATTTCGACACCACCACGCTGTATCGCGCGCTGCGGGCGCTCAATCCGTCGCCGTACATGTATCACCTCATGCTCGACGGCATGGAGCTCGTGGGGAGCTCGCCGGAGCTGCTGGTGCGCGTGGCCGACGGATGCCTCACCGTGCGGCCCATTGCCGGCACGCGCCCGCGCGGCAAGACAGCGGACGAAGATGCGGCCCTCGCCGCCGAACTGCTCGCCGACGAGAAGGAGCGCGCCGAACACGTCATGTTGGTCGACCTCGGCCGCAACGACGTGGGCCGTCTCGCGCGCTACGGCACCGTGCGGGTGACCGATCTCATGACCGTCGAGCGCTACTCCCATGTGTTCCACATCGTGAGTCAGGTGGAAGGCGAACTGGCCGACGGGTCGAGCGCGCTCGACGCGTTCCGGGCGGTGTTCCCCGCCGGCACGATGACCGGCGCGCCGAAGGTGCGGGCGATGGAGATCATCGACGAACTCGAGCCCGAGCGCCGGGGTGCCTATGCCGGCGCAGTCGGATTCATCGGGGCCGGTGATACGCGCATGGATCTGGCGATCACCATTCGCACCTGTGTCATCGCCGACGGTATCGCGTCGGTACAAGCCGGCGCCGGCATCGTGCATGACTCGGTGGCCGAGAGCGAGTGGGTCGAGACGGAAAACAAGGCCCGCGTGCTGCTCACCGCGATCGGCCGCGCGCGCGCAGCGTCGTCTCGCGCGGCGTCGTAGCCACCCATGTCACTCGTGCTCATCGCCATCGCGGGTGACCGGCGCTTCCCGCTGACGGGACGCCCGAGCTTCATCGCCGGGCGCGAGCCGTCGTGTACCCTGCCCATTCTCGATCCCGCGGTGTCGCGGCGTCACGCCACGCTGCGGGTGACGGAGGCGGACACCGTCGAGGTTCAGGATTTAGAGTCACGCAATGGCACGTGGGTGAACGGTGCGCGCGTGCAGCACGCCACCATCGTGCCCGGTGACACGCTGGCCTTCGGTACCGTGGCCTTCACGCTGCAGCGCGTCGAGGATGTGGCCACTCGCGCTGCAGCCACCTCGCTCGCGATCGCGCCGGCTATCGCGCAGGCTATCGCGCAGGCGCCGGTATCGGCGTTCGATGGGAGCGCGACGGTGCTGTTCGAGCGTCGCGTGCCGTCGCGCGACCAGTCCCTGGCCGACGTGGCGCTGGTCACGGCCGCCCACCCACAGGCCACCGCGCGCCTCGCGCAACTGGTCAGCATCGCGCAGCACCTCGGCGGCTATACCGATCTTGATGCACTGCTGGAGGCCCTGGCCGGTGACCTGTTTCGCAGCTTCGACGCCGACCGCGTGGCGATTCTCCTCCGCGACAGTGATGGGCTGCTGCAGACGCATATCTCGCGCGACCGACGGGGCAACATCCCTCGACCGGTACCGCGGGCGATCGCCAATGGCGTCGCCGAGCGGCAGGTCGCGCTGCTCACCAACGATGCGGGATCGGATGCGCGAACTGCCGGTGCCTCGGTGCGGCAGCAGGCCGTGCAATCCGCCATGGCCGCGCCACTCATCGGCGAACTGCACGCCACGCTTGGCGTGCTCTACGTGGACCATCTGCGCGACACCGAAGGGTTCACCGACGACGATCTGGCGTTCCTCGTGGCCTTCGCCGGCATTGCCTCGGCAGCCGTGGAGCGTGAAGCCTCGACCGCGCGCCAGCAGCAGTCCGCGCGTGTCCGCGAGAACTTCGAGCGCTACTTCGCACCGCAGATCGCGCAGCGCATCGCCGACAGTACCGGTCGAGTGGTTCTCGGCGGGTCGCGGCAGCACGTGGTGGTGCTGTTCAGCGACATCCGCGGCTTCACCGCGATCGCCGAATCGCTGCCACCAACCGAAATGGCCGATCAGCTGAACGAGTATTTCGGCGTGATGGTCGATTGCGTGTTCCGGCATAACGGAGCCCTCGACAAGTTCATCGGCGATTCGATCATGGCCTACTGGGGCGTTCCCGAAGCAGGCGCACGCGACGCCGGTGGCGCGGTGGCCGCCGCACTCGACATGCAGGGCGCGCTGGAATCACTGAACGCGCGCTGGGCAGCCGAGGGCCGACCGCTCCTCAGCGTCGGCATCGGCATGCACTCGGGCGAGGCCTTCGTGGGCAACATCGGCTCCCCTCGCCGACTCGAGTTCACGCTGATCGGCGACACGGTGAACGTGGCTAACCGGTTGTGCCGTCTGGCCGCCGGCGGGGAGATCTTGGTCAGTGATGCCGTCCGCGACGCCCTCGCCGACCCGAGCGGCTGCACGCCACGCCGTGACCTCGCCGTGGCCCGCCAGCACGGCACACCGCCGGCGGTGTGGCAGGTGATGTGCACGGGCGCGGCGTCGTGAATCCGGCGCCACTGACCCGCATCGTCGGCGCCGCCGATGTGACGGGCACGCCAACGGTGCTCGATGATCTCGCCGCGATCGTGCGCGAACACGACACGTTGTACGATTGGGCGGCCGAACAGCCGCAACCGCGCGCCATGCGCGGCCGCGCGCCGGTGTACGTGGCCACGCTCCCCGCGTGCGGCATCCCGGTGGTGGTCCGCCACGGCTGGCACGGCGGCGTGCTCGCGCCGCTCACGGCCGACCGCTTTCGTCGCCCCACCCGGGCACCGGTGGAAATGGCGCGGTCGGCCGCTTTGCGCGCCGCCGGCATTCCCACCACGGAAGTGCTCGGTTTTGCGCGCTATCCGGCGTCGTTCGGACTCTGTCAGGTGGATGTCGTCACGCGCTATGTGGCCGATGCAGCCGATCTCGGCATGGTGCTGGCCGGACTCGCGCCGTTCGTGGACGGCGAGACCGCGCTGGCCTGCACCCAGCGACTCCTCATACAGTTGGCCAGTCATGGTGTGATCCATCCCGACCTCAACGTCAAGAACATCCTGCTGCGTCCGACGACGGACGGCATCGAGGCGCTGATCATCGACGTCGATGTCGTGCGCTGGGACGCATCCCGCTCCCCGGACGAAACGATGCGCGCCAACGTCGCGCGCCTTACGCGGTCGGTGCGAAAGTGGCGCACACATTTCGGCTGCGACGTGACCGATGCGCGCATCGCGGCGTTCAGCGATGCCGTGACGGCCGGGCTCACGGCCGCCTCACCTTCCGATGAACGCTAGCGTGACCGTGTCCACCACGACCCCGCCCTTGCCACCCGTCACGCTCCGTCGCGTTGGCATCGTGATGATGAGTGCCGTCGGTGACGCGGTGCATGTCATGCCGATCATCCACGCGATCAAGGCGCACTCACCGACATCGCACATCACGTGGGTGCTGCAGCCCGGACCGGCCACGCTGGTGCGCGGCCATCCGTTGGTCGATGACATCGTGCTCTTTGATCGCACCAAAGGGTGGAAGGGGTTTCTCGAGACACGTCGCGAGCTCGCTTCCCGACGTTTCGACGTGGTGCTGGCACTGCAGGTGTACTTCAAGGCCGGCCTCATCACGAGCTTCACGCACGCGCCGGTGAAGTTGGGCTTCGACCGCGATCGCGCGCGCGACGCCAACTGGCTGTTCACGACGCACCGCATTCTGCCACACACTGGCCAGCACGTGCAGGACCAGTACTTCGAGTTCATCGACGCACTCGGCGTACCACACGGTGATCCACAGTGGACGCTGGGCCCGTGGAACGAGGAGGAGCGGGCGTGGCAGCGCGACTTCCACGCCCAATTCGATCGCCCCATCGCACCGATTGTGGTGGCGACCAGCAAGGAATCCAAAGACTGGATGCCCGAGCGCTGGGCGGCCGTGTGTCACATCCTGTGGAATGACTTCGGGCTGCAGCCGGTGTTGGTGGGCGGACGCTCGCCTCGCGAGGTGGCGGCCGAAGCCATCATCCTGCGCGACGCGCCCATGGCCCACTCGGCACTTGGCAGTGGCCTGCGACGCCTCGCCGCGATACTCGAGGGCGCGGCGGTTGCGCTCTCACCCGACACTGGCCCGCTGCACCTGGCCATCGCGTTGCGCACACCGGTGATTTCGCTGCTCGGATACACCAACCCGAAGCGGGTCGGGCCATACGACTTCGCGCGCGATCTGATGATCGATGCCTACGGCGACCCCGGCGAGGAGTATCCCCTCGACATGACGTATCGCGAAAACCGTATGCAGCGCATTACGGTCGACGACGTGCGCGCCATGCTCAACCGCTGGCAGGAACGCTATCGCACACCGCTCGCGGCGACGGTGAGCGGGCCGAACGCGTAACTGAAGCCCAGGTCCCGCAGCAGCCCAACCATGCGCCCCAGCGGAAGTCCCATCACCGCGAAGTAGTCGCCGTCGATGCGCTCGACATTGGTGGCGCCGAATCCCTGAATACCGTACGCCCCCGCCTTGTCCATCGGTTCGCCGGTGTCCACATAGGCGGCAATCTGCATGGCGTCGAGTGGCCGGAACGTCACCGACACCGACTCCACACCAGACAGTGTCGTTCCGCCGTGGGCGACGGCCACCGCCGTGAACACGGTGTGTGTGCGTCCACTCAGGCGCGTAAGCATGGTGATCGCCTCGGCGTGGTCCCCGGGCTTGCCCAGGATATCGCCATCAATCACCACAATCGTGTCCGACCCGATCACGACCGCGTCGGGATGCTGCACCGCCAACGTGTGGGCTTTGTCCCGCGCGAGGCGCTCACAGTGCGGAACGGGGGCCTCATCCGGGTGCACTGATTCGTCCACATCGGCCGGATGCACATCGTGGGTGATGCCGATCAGCGTCAGCAACTCGCGGCGACGCGGAGACTGGGAGGCGAGGATCACCCGGGGACAGGTTCCCGGCGTAGACGAGAGCGGAGTGGAGTCGGCCATGCGTATAAGTTTAGGCGACGACAATTCTCCTCGCATCCCACACGCACATGTCCGACGAACAGGCCCATTTCGAGACGCTCGCCATCCGCACGCAGACCCCCGTGTCCGCCGAGCGGGAGCACTCCGTTCCATTGTACCTGACGTCGAGCTTTCGATTCGACGACGCCGAGCATGCACGGGCGCTCTTCACGGAAGAAGTCGCGGGCAACGTCTATAGTCGCTATGCGAATCCGAACACCGACGAGTTCGTGCGGAAGCTCTGCCTGCTCGAGGGCGGCGAGGATGGCATCGCCACCGCCTCCGGCATGTCCGCGGTGTTTACGGCGATTGCGGCGCGGGTGTCGTCGGGAGATCACGTGCTGGCATCGCGCGCCTTGTTCGGGTCGACGCACCAGATCTTCACACGCATCCTTCCCAAGTGGGGCGTGTCGTCGGATTACGCCGATGCCGCCGATCCGACCTCGTGGGAGAGGCTGGTCCGTCCAAACACGAAACTCATCTTCATCGAGACCCCCTCGAACCCCGGGCTCGAGCTGATCGATCTCCGCTGGCTCGGCGACTTCGCGGCCGCACGTGGTATTCCGCTGATGGTCGACAACTGCTTCG
>CAITQY010000444.1 GCA_903894655.1 uncultured Gemmatimonadota bacterium | reverse complement strand
ATCATCCATCATCGAAAGGAGCGCCTTCCGGCCCTTCCCCTTCGACCCGATCACCTCAAGGAGTGCCTCGATCATCGCGACAGCCATCTGAATACCTGCGGTCGCGAACTGCTTCGCCGCATCCAGCCCGACCGCGTCCGCGATCGACTTCACCGACCCGACAGCCTCATTGGTGCGTCGGATGTTCTCCTGAATGTTCCCGTCGAGGAACGCGTCAGCGACCCTCATCCCGTTCTCCAGGTTCATCGCGGAGATCTCCTTGAACGACGTCTCGTTCAACCCGGCCGCGAGGAGCTGCCGCATCTTCGCCCCGAACTCGCTGACCCTCTCCGCTTGCTTCACGAACGTGTCAACGATCGACGCGCCGCCCTCCGCTGCTTGGGTCTGCGCCGTTTGGTAGATCGCCTGTAGTTCGGTGACCTTCTTCCTCTCCGCGTCTGTCTGCTCCGCTGAGAGTGTCGCCTGGTAGTCGACGAGTTCCTTGAGTGCCGTCTTAACCTGACTGTTCCGCTCCTCGAACAAGTTCGCGGAATCTTCAATGGAGAGGAGTTTCATGACCGACTCGGATGCGCTGGCCGCATAGTCGTTGAACGACTTCACGCCGTCTTCGGTGGCCTTCTGCGCGGCCTTGATCGCCTCCGCGTACTTGTACACCTTCGGGGTCGCCGCTGCCGCGCTGCTGCCCGTGCCGGCGATGCTCTTATCGAGTTCGTCGAAGTAGGTGGCAAGGTTGCCGCCGGTGAACGAGATGCTGACGCCGTCGAAGGTCCGGGCGAGTGCCGTGTACCTGTCGCCGAGCGCCCCGATGGCTTTTTCCTGCTTCGCCGCTTCCATCGCTGCGGCAGCCCCAGCGGCCGCAGCCGCTAGGCCCATGTATCGGTCGGTGAGGACTTGCAGCGACTTCGCTCGCTCGCCATCTGCCCGCGCCGCATCCTCGTTCGCCTGGAGCATCTCCCGAGTACCGAGGGAGATGGGTCCCAAGAGTCCGAGGAGGTCGCGTAGCGTCTTCGTCGAATACTCGTCCTGAATGTCCGCTGTCTTGCTCGTTGCCGTCCCCAGCCCGGCCATGACGGCGAGAGCCTTACCGACGTTGCCGATGAGGCCCGACAGGCCGTTCGCCATCTCCGTCGCCGCCTGAGCGGCCCCGCCAGTGCCGCCCATCGCGTCCGCGACATCGGACACGGCACCGAGGAGCGCATAGCCGATCTGCTCCTTCGCCTCGTTCGCGATCACGCTGAGCCGGGAAAGACGCCCCTGGTAACTCTCCGCGGCGGCAGAAGCCTGCCCCGTATACCGCTCGCTCAAGGCGGCGGTGATCTTGTCCATGTCCTTCGTCGCGATGATGTTCGCGTCGATGCCGGTCTTCAGCCGGGTGATCGCGGTGAAGTTGCCCGAGTATGCAGCGGAGAGGGCCGCAGACACCTCGGCGACGCTTTTAGTGCTCCCGGCCGCTACATCCATCGCCAGCTTGAGCGCGCCTTGCGACGTCGTGACGTTCCCTGTCACCGTGACGAGCTGCTGGAGCGCCGGGCGAAGAATGTCGTCGGCCGTTCCACTGGCCCGAGCGAGGCCGTCTATGAACTGCTCGACGTCCGTCGACCGGTAGCCCTGGTTGACGTTCTCAAGGCTAACGGCGAGCGACTTCATTGCCGCCTCGTCGGCTAATGCCCCTGCGGTGGCCGAAACGAAGAAATCAGTTATCGCGGTGACGGAGAATGCTGCGGCCATCGCGCCGCCGAGCAGTGCCGTCGACTTGCCGAGGCCACCGAATGCCGCGCCAACGGTCCCCGACTGGGTCTTCAGCAGGTCGAGGTCGCGCTGCACCCGCTTGATGTCACGGTCTTTGTATTCGCCCTGGATGAGAATGTCGATTGCCATCAGCGTCGCCCTCCGAGGATTCTGTCTGCT
>CAITQY010000443.1 GCA_903894655.1 uncultured Gemmatimonadota bacterium | reverse complement strand
CCTTTATCGTGAGGCATCGCGCTACGGTGAGGCGGGACTGTCGCAGGACGAGTTCGAGCGGAGCCCATTTCAGAACCCATTACCGAACGATGTGTTCGATCTCACGCGGCAAGCCCTTCAGGCGGTGCACTCCGTAAACATCGGCAGTGCCACCCTACGGACACAGGCTTACGCGCAACGCATCGAACGCACGGCGTGGCGTCAGGCCAGCACCTCCGCCGACCGATTGGGGAACATCGCGTTCGAGCGCGCCTTTCGCTGCGCCATCGGCGCCACGTCGGTGAACCAGTGCGGCAACACGGGCCGTCCGCGCACGTACCGTTTTGTCGGGCTCGAACCGCGCCTCTCGCTGCCGCACGCGATGCTCGGTGGCCGCGCCATGCTCGAGGCGGGTGTGCGCGTACATGATGAGCAGATGCGCCGCCAGGAGCGTGCGGGCGATGGGCCGTCTGCGCGCAGCGGGGTGCTTACCCGTGACAACGAGATCGACACACGGGCGTTCTCCGCGTTCGTTCGCGAGCAGCTGCGCGCGGCGGGCGTGACGATCACGCCCGGGGTGCGCGTGGAACGCGTGCAGTCCACCAACACCAATCGGCTACTCGGCCGTAGCGCGACGGACGATTACACCGAAGTGCTGCCAGGTCTCGGCCTTTCATGGATGGCGCCCGCTCCAGCGGGCGTTGCGCTCACGGTGCTCGGCGGCGTCCATCGTGGGTTCGCGCCGCCGCGTCCGGCCGATGTGCTCAATCCGGTGGTCGGCGAGAGCATCGTGCAGGTGGATGCCGAGGTCAGTTGGACCAGTGAGCTCGGTGCGCGTCTCCAGCTACGCGACGTCGCACAGGTGGAGGCGACGCTGTTCCGGCTCGACTATGACAATCAGGTCGTGAGCGGTGGACTCGTTGGCCTTGGCCAACGATTCGTCAACGCGGGTCGCACGCTGCATGCGGGCGCGGAGGTGGCCGCTTCCGTCGCGGTCGATCGCCTGCTCGGCAGCGACTGGTGGCCCAGCCGCCGAGGGGCGCTCACGGCCGACGTCGCGTTGACGTATGCGCCCGTCGCGCGCTTCGCCAATGATCGCGCCAGCACGGTCGACGCCACCCGGTCGGTGATCGGGCGTCGATTGCCCTTTGCGCCACGTCACGTCGTACACGCCGGTGCAGGCTGGTCCTCACGGGGCGGTGCCAGCGTGCGCCTCGATGGGGATGTCGTGACGTCACAGTTTTCGGATGACCTCAATACCCGCGCGCCTTCCGCGCAGGGTCGCCGCGGGCTGTTGCCGGGCTATGTCGTTCTCAATGCCGCGCTTCGCGCCCCACTGCGCGCCGGACTTACGTCGTCGGTCGTCACGGCGACCGTGAAGAACATTGCGAATCGCGTGTACATCACGGATCGCCAGGAAGGGATCATGACCGGCATGCCTCGGCTCGTGACGCTGGGGCTCGAACTGGGCTTCCAGTAGGGCGTTGGCGGGGACCGCGGTCTATTTTGTCCAAGTACCCCCACGAGGATTCCCCATGCGCGTCCGTTCCCGCCGAGTGGCGATCCGCACCGCCCTAACCGTTTCGGTGGCCCTGTCTCTGGCCCTGCCCACCCTGCTGTCCGCGCAGCGCCGTCCGGGCGTGGCGATGGGGTTCTACACGACCACCGGGCTGGTGACCGGCGAGGTCGAAGGCGGCTCCGTCACCTCCAGTACGGCGCTGGCTTCGTCGCCCACGTTCGAGGCCTCCTTCCTGCTCACCGCGCCGCTCAAGAAACTGCCCAAGCGCGCGTGGATCGTCGGCGTCCGCGCCCGTGCGTTCGCTCTGGGGGACAACGACTATTGCTCAGTACGACCTGAGCCCGGCGGCTGTCGGATTCGCCGCTTCGACGAGCGGGCCGCGCTGCTGGCGGGCGGTGCGTTCGACATCCGGTCGACCGTGCTGCGCGCGTTCGTCGGCCCGGCGCTCTTCAAGGTGGAAGAGCAGGGCACGCGAGTCGGCACCCAGGTTCGTCTCGACTTCGCGTCGCCGCGACTGCGTGGCCCGACCCCCACGCTCTTCTACAGCGGCACGTTTCTCGGCAGCCAGCGCGGCGAGTCGGTCGTGATCAGTACGATTGGTGCGGGCTTCCGCTGGGTGCGCAAGCGGTAGATTCCACGCATGGATCGAAACGCACCATGCCCCTGCGGCTCCGAGAAGAAGTTCAAGAAGTGTCACGGCGCCGCCGTGCCTCCCGAAGCGGCCGCACTGCCCGCCGCCGCGCGCGCCGAATGGCTCCGTGGTGACGTCGTGTTGCAGCGCCAGAAGCGCGTGGGGCAGGAGTTGCTCGACTGGGCGGAGAAGAAGCTGACCGCCGAGTGGATCGATAAGTCGCTCGACGCGTGGG
>CAITQY010000442.1 GCA_903894655.1 uncultured Gemmatimonadota bacterium | reverse complement strand
GTACGGCATGCAAACCTTCGATCAGCATCTGACCGAACTGGTGACCAGTAATGCCGTGACGTTCGAGGTGGCGAAGGCGGCCGGCGCGACCGCCGCGCTGGTGATCTCACCGCACTACTTCCTGAAGCGCATGACGGAGCCGGCATTGCTGGCGCATTTCCGTGCGGTGGCCGATGCGAGTCCGCTGCCAGTGCTGTTGTATAACATGCCGGCCTATGCGCATCTGGTGCTGAGCCCTGCGTTCGTGCACGAGATGGCGCAGCATGAGAACGTGATCGGTATGAAGGACAGCGCGGGCAACATCCCGGTGTTCACGCAGTATCTCGAATCACAGGGGCCGCACTTCCGCGTGCTGACCGGCAGCGGGGCGACGGTGGTGCCGGCGTTGGCGGCGGGCGCGTCGGGCGCGATTCTGGCGATCGCGCTGTACGCCGGTCCACTGGTTCGTCAAATGATCGACGCGTTCCACGCCGGGGATGTGGATGGCGCGACGGTGCTGCAGGCGCGCGTGGCGCCGTTGGCGACCGACATTGCCGGCGCGATGGGTCCGGCCGGCATCAAGGCTGCGCTGGACCTGGTGGGTCTGCGTGGTGGCGCACCGCGCAGCCCGCTGCTGGCGGCGAATGCGGACGAAGTCGCGATCGTGCGGGCGCGTCTCGAAACAGCGGGGCTGTTGCCGGCGTAGGTCGGCTATGCTCACTCTGGCACTACTCGGTGTGGCCCTCGCGGGCGGTTTGGTTCTGATTCCGTTTGGCTGGCCCGGCTTATGGGTGATGCTGGGGGCGGCACTGCTTCACTGGGTGCTGGTGCCGCTGGGGGGCATCGGGCTGTGGACACTGGCCGGCGCGGGCGCGCTGGTGGTTGTGGCGGAGCTGCTCGAGTTCACCATTTCGGCGCGCTACACCCGGAAGTACGGCGGCTCACGCCGGGCCTCGTGGGGAGCGGTCCTTGGCGGGCTGGTGGGGGCCGTGGTGGGCATTCCGGTGCCGGTGGTGGGTTCGCTGGTGGGTGCATTCGCCGGTGCCTTCCTGGGGGCGCTGGTGGCCGAGCTGTCGGTCGCGAAGAGCGCGAGAGGCGCGCCGGTTCAGGTGGCCACGGGTGCGCTGGTGGGACGAGTGGTCGCCGCCGCCGCGAAAGTGGGAATCGGTGTCGTTGTCGCGGTGTTGGTCATGGCGGCGGCGGTGGTGGGAACCTAGATTTCCTCAACGCCTCGCGGGTTGTCCGCGGGGCGTTTTTTGTGCGCGGCCCCGAGCCGCCGGAGCCCAAGGATTCGCATGTTCGATTCGACGACACGTACGGTGGTGGTGGTGGGTGCCCAGTGGGGCGACGAGGGGAAGGGCAAGCTGGTGGATGTCCTCGCCGAGAAGGCCGATTGGGTGGTGCGCTATCAGGGCGGCGCGAATGCCGGCCACACCGTGCATATCGCCGACAAGTCGTTCGTGTTGCACCAGATCCCCAGCGGCATTCTGCACCCCGGGGTGCGCTGTGCCATCGGCAATGGCGTGGTCATGGACCCCGAGACGTTGTTCACGGAAGTCGACGAGCTGATCGCCGACGGCGTGGATGTGGAGGGGCGACTTTACGTCAGTGAGCGGGCCCATCTCGTGATGCCGTATCACAAGCTCGTGGACAAAGCCAGCGCGGCCAGTAAGGCAATCGGCACGACCGGTCGTGGCATCGGTCCGGCCTACGAGGACAAGGTCGCGCGGCGCGGGGTGCGGGTGTTGGATCTCCGGAATCCGGGCCGCCTTCGCGAAGTCGTGACGGCGGGTGTCGAGCGCGCCAACGCGCAGCTCGAGCGTTCCGGCTCCGAGTTGCGGGCGTCGGTAGGCGACACGCTTGCCACACTCGATGCGTTGACGCCGCGATTGCTCGGCCTGGCCGAGGACGTGGGGCTGTGCGTGCATCGGGCGATCAAGAGCGGTGCGGCGGTGTTGCTGGAAGGGGCACAGGGGTCGATGCTCGACATCGATCACGGCACGTATCCGTTCGTCACGTCGAGCAACACCACGGTGGGCGGTGCCGCCACGGGTGTCGGCATTTCACCGATGTCGTTGCAGTGTGCGCTGGGCGTGGTGAAGGCGTATACGACGCGCGTGGGTCATGGTCCGCTGCCGACGGAGTTTGCCGAGCCGCTGCAGACGCGCGTGCGCACCTTGGGCCATGAGTTCGGCGCGACAACGGGCCGGGCCCGTCGCTGCGGCTGGTTCGATGGCGTGGTAGTGCGGTACGCGGCGCGTGTGAACGGCCTGACGGCGTTGGCGATCACGAAGCTCGACGTACTCGACACGCTCGATGAACTGCTGGTGTGCACGGGCTATCGCATCAACGGCGACGTGCACACGGAATTTCCGGCCGACCTGCAGCTGCTGGAGCATGCCGAGCCGGTGTATGAGACGATGCCGGGGTGGCATCAGTCCACGCAGGACGCGCGGAGGCTGGAAGACCTTCCGGCGGCGGCGCGGGCGTATCTGGATCGCCTTGAACAGCTGTGTGAAACGCCGATCGCGTACGTGAGCGTCGGGACCCGTCGCGACCAGATCATTGGAGTTCACGCGGTCGTCGCATGAGTACGCCGGTGACGACGTTCGTGGATGTCGCGATCGTCGGCGCGGGGCCGTGTGGTCTGGCCGCGGCGATCGCGGC
>CAITQY010000441.1 GCA_903894655.1 uncultured Gemmatimonadota bacterium | reverse complement strand
CTCGCCTACTACCGGCCGACGCCGCCGCAGCTCCGCTTCCTACAGAGCACGTCGCAGATCAAGCTGTTCCGCGCCGGCAACCAGGCCGGCAAAACCTGGGCGGGCGTGGCGGACTGCATTTGGCGTTGTCTCGGCCATCACCCGCATACGCTCGTGAGATCCGGCCCTATCGAGGCCTGGGTCGTCGTCGTGTCGTGGGAGCAGTCGCTGTCGATCCAGGGCAAGATCTGGCAGCTCCTGCCGAAACACGAGATCGAGGGCGACTGCGAGTACACGCCGGGCAAGGGCTTTCGCGGGAAGGTGCCGATCGTTCGTTTCAAGAACGGCAGCGTCCTCCGCATTCGAACGGTCAACCAGGGCGCCCTCAGTCTCGCCTCGGCCACAATCGACTACGTACTCCTCGATGAGCCGTGCCCGGAAAGTCTGTGGTCCGAGCTCGCCGCGCGTGTCCTGCGGCAACGCGGGAAGATCGCGATCACGCTGACGCCCATCGGGCTCCCCCTCGGGTGGCTGAAGCGCCTCGTCGAGGAGCAGGTCGTGCAGGATCTGCACTTCCCGCTCAGCGTCGAGAACACCACGCCCATCGGTGGGCGCCCGCTCCTGGAGCAGAGTGACATCGACAAGCTCACGGCGCAGATCCTCCCGCAAGAGGTAGCGCAGCGCATTCAGGGCGAGTGGGACTCCGGGTGGGTCGAGGGCCGGGTGTTCAAGATGTTCGACCCGGCACAGCACGTGCGCGCCGACGCACCCGTGGGCGAGGCCCTTATCGGCGTGGGTATCGACCACGGCACCGAGGCCGGCGCCCAGGTGGCGATCCTCACGGCGCTGGTCCGCGACGCTGGCGAAGGGCACCCGAAGATCTGGGTCCTCG
Source organism: uncultured Gemmatimonadota bacterium (assembly GCA_903894655.1). Classification (GTDB taxonomy): domain Bacteria; phylum Gemmatimonadota; class Gemmatimonadetes; order Gemmatimonadales; family Gemmatimonadaceae; genus Gemmatimonas. The sequence continues at coordinate 629 of CAITQY010000441.1, read as the reverse complement.
ATCAAGTCGTCAGCGACGGCATGACCACGCCGGATCAGGACGCCGCGGCGATCCTTACGATGCTTCGACGGTGCGGCCTGCGGTGGGAGCAGGTCGACAGGTGGGTGGGCGATCGTAAGGTCTACGGGAAGAAGAACGGGTCGCTGAAGTCGAACGCTATGCTGATGTCGGCGTTCGAGCGTGCGCTTCGCCTGCCCACGGGTAGCCTCCCTTTTCGCGTCCACACGGCGTACAAACCTCGCGGGTCCGTCTTCGAGGGCTACCGAGTGTTGAGCGCCGCCATGCTCCGCGGCGACTTCAGCATCAACCCGCGGAGCCGCGGCATCATCGACGACCTACAGAAGTTCGACGGCCGCGAGGCCAGCGAGCATAAGCACAGCATCGACGCGCTGCGCTACACGCTTGAACTGTATACTAGGCGCCTGTATCAGCCGACATCGATCCGACTGGGGTAAGGGGGAACCATGTACGCCTACAGCAAGATGCCTCAGCCGCCCGCGCCCACCAACCCGGAAGAGGCGTCGCGCTGGGAGCACAGCCGGCACCGGAGGGCCCTTATGGAGGGGCGGTGGGTGCGCCTCCTCGAGGACCGTCTACAGGCGCAGCTCGGCAGCACGCGCCGTCAGGCG
>CAITQY010000440.1 GCA_903894655.1 uncultured Gemmatimonadota bacterium | reverse complement strand
GATCTCGGCCGATCCATCCTGCATCGCCGACAGCGAACCCATTCCGCGGATCATCTTGAAGCGGCGTCCCTCCAACAGGAACGACTCCCCGGGGCTCTCTTCGGTTCCCGCCAGCATGGAGCCCATCATGACGCTCGAGGCACCAGCGGCGAGCGCCTTCACGATGTCCCCCGAGTACTTCACGCCACCGTCGGCGATGACCGGTACGTCACCAGCCCCTTCGACGGCATCCATGACGGCGGTGAGTTGCGGCACCCCGACACCGGTGACCACGCGGGTGGTGCAAATAGAGCCCGGTCCGACGCCGACCTTCACGGCGTCCACCCCGCGCTCGACCAGCGCGGCGGCACCGGCCCGGGTGGCCACATTGCCAGCGACCAGTTGCACGTCGGGGAAGGCTTCGCGCACCTTGGCCGTGGCCTGCAGCACCCCTTCACTATGTCCGTGCGCCGTGTCGATGATCAGCACATCGACGCCCGCTTGAATAAGCGCCCGGGCGCGATCGAGATAGTCGCCACCGGCGCCCAGTGCCGCGGCCACGCGCAGGCGGCCGTGGATGTCCTTATTGGCGTCGGGATACTGACGTCGCTTATGGATGTCCTTCACGGTGATGAGACCCTTGAGCACGCCGTGCTCATCGACCACCGGCAGCTTTTCGATGCGATGCTTGCCCAGAATGCGCTCCGCCTCGTCGAGCGTGGTGCCGATGGGGGCGATGACCAGATCTTCCGACGTCATGACGTCGCGCAGCGGGCGGTCGAGATCGCGCTCGAACTGCAGGTCCCGGTTGGTCAGGATACCAACCAGCAAGCCGTTGGCGTCAACGATCGGCACCCCCGAAATCTTGAAGCGCATCATCAGCGCCACGGCTTCGCGAAGCGACGCCGTGGGCGAGAGGGTGATCGGGTTCAGGATCATGCCGCTTTCGCTGCGCTTCACGCGATCCACTTCGGCGGCCTGCCGGTCGATCGACATGTTCTTGTGCAGCACGCCAATGGCCCCGAACCGTGCCATCGCGATCGCCATCTCGCTCTCCGTCACGGTATCCATCGCGGCCGACGCGAGGGGGACGTTGAGCGTGATGCCGCGGGTGAAGCGCGAGGCGATACTCACTTCCCGCGGGTGCGTGGTCGAATGACGCGGCGCGAGCAGCACATCGTCGAACGTGAGCGCGAGATCGTCGCGCACGCGCGAAAGCGACCGCGCGCCAGTGGTGGCGCTGCCGGTGTGGGAACTGGTCGGGGAACGCGAAAGCCCGCTCGCCGACGTGGAGTCGGCGGCGGGCGGATGCTGCGGCGTCAGGTGTTCGGTCGTCGAGGGTGCCATCTTGAAGAGTAGACGGCCTCCGCAGCGCTGTCCAGCGGTCAGCGCCCTGCCATTTTCCGCAAGCGACGACGGAGCCGCGCCGGCAGGAAGAATCCGGCGGCGCTGGCGAGCCGCGCGAGATTCACGTCGTCGAGTTCGTCGGGGGCGCCGTGCCAGTGATCGAGCAGCACGGTGCGCCCCGCGTTGGCCACCAAACGCTGCAACGCGGTCATGAGCAGGAACACGTCATCGACCTCACCAAGGAACGGAATGAGATCGGGAATGAAGTCGATCGGCGACACCATATAGGCGGCAGCGGCCAGCACGAGGACGCGGTCGAACGTCGAGACCCGACGGTCGGTGACCAGCCCGACCAGCAGCCGCACGTACGAGGGAATCTGCCGGATCGCGCGCACGACGGAGCGCTTCATGCCCGTCTGCGGACGGGCCGCCGGTTCCTCATCCTCCGGTACCGGACGAGGGCGACGCGACCGATGCGGGGCCTCTTCCTCGGGACGCGAGGTCTCCTCCGGACGCGAGGTCTCCTTGGGTCCACGCCCGGTGAACAGGCCACGTTCCGGACGGCCGGCACGGCGGTCCGCCTCGCGCTCACGGGCCAGGCGAGCGAAATGGCGCTCCTGCGCCGGTTCCGGCGGCAGCTGCTCGTGCTGTTCCGTGGTCATGTGGTCCCTCGGTGCCGCAGGTTCAAGACAGCGTGCCGACAGCGTGCTACCAGCGCGCGTTCGGCGATTGCGCTACGCCGCCGCGCTGGGCGGTGTCGGCGGCACAACCGGGGGTGCAGGTTGCGTGCTCGGCGCGGCGGGCGGAGGCGCCCCCACCTGATCGGCGGCCGTCTTGGCCGCGTTCACCACGTCGCCCGCCACGGTCATGGTGGTCTGCGCGACGCCGTTCAGCACGCCCATCGCCTTGTTCAGGAAGCCCATGGTCTCGGAGACGGTGCTCACCGCGACGCCGCCGGCGCGCAGTTTGTCCTCTACTCCTTCGGCGAATCGCGTGAACACATTCGCCACGGGCGCCGACTTCTCGGCGTACTTGGACTCCAAGAACTCGACATAGTCGAGAATCTGATAGAGGCGCTCATCAGAGAGCGTATCGAGTTTGCGATTGATGCGATCGCGGACGTACGGGTTCATCGAACCTCCGGCGCCTCTCGGACGCACATTCGGGCGGGACAGGATGGCTGCCCTGCCCTACGGCTCAGCCGCGCCAGCGTTTCCGTTCGCCGCGCGCGTCGATATGGCAATATGGCGTGGAAAAGCGTCGGCTGCTGTACACGCCAAGCCCTCCGGCGAGCTCAGGGTGCAACCGCTCCACCCAATCCACCGCCTGTTCGACACGATAGGCATCGAAGATCGTGAGCTTGCCGTCGCCGTCGGCGTCGATGG
>CAITQY010000439.1 GCA_903894655.1 uncultured Gemmatimonadota bacterium | reverse complement strand
GTCGACGATGAGATCCGGGATGATATAATTGTCGCCGCCGGCGCTGTACCGCAGGCCCGGCTTCGGATCGAGCTTGGCGATTTCGTCAGCGGCGCTCTGCACGTCCTGTGCGCTGATCCCAAATCGTTTCGACAGCTCACTCCATCGGTGCGCGATGAGCTCATCGAAGGACTCGTCGACGAGCCGATACGCCATCGAATCGCGATGTCCGGCGGCACGCAGCTGCAGCAGCAGGCATTCGCGAAGATCGCGAGCGCCGACGCCAGGAGGATCGAGCTCTTGAATGATCGTGAGCATGGCCTGCATCTCGGCGTCGCTGAACGGCGACAGCTCGGCGTCGCGCTCCTCTGCCTCGGCGGCGAGCCACTCGTTCACACCGCGCCGAATTTCCTCGAGCGGACACGAAAGATAGCCGTCGTCCGAAATGTTGCCGACGAATTCGTCCGCGAGAATCGCTTGACGGGGCGCCATCTCGATCAGTGACAACTGTTCGGTGAGATGATCGGAGAGATGCTTCGTATCGACGGTGACCGGCTCGTACCACTCGCGCTGCTCATGCTCTTCCCGCTGACCGCCGGTCTCGAAGCCGTCGAGTAGAACCGCTTCCCAATCGACGTCGTCGTCGCCCGTCTTCTCCGGCTCGGTCTCGACGGCCGTCTCCGGCTCGGCGAGATCCTGCGCTTCCGGCACTTCGTCCGCATCGCCGGATTCGTCCTCCTCGTCTTCGGGTTCGACCAGATCGAGGAACGGGTTGGTGAGGAGTTCTTGCTTGAGGTGCTGCTGGAGGTCGAGCAAGGGCATGTAGAGCAAATCCATCGCCTGATACAGGCGCGGATTCACCTTCAGCTCCTGTCGGAGCCCGGTGCTCTGTTGGAGACCTGGCCTCATGACGTCACGACCTCGTCGTCAGCTTCAGCGAAGCGAGCGCGGAGACGCGCAGTGAGCGTCGGCCCCAAGTAGATCTCGGCAACTGTATCGTCGAACACCAGTTCACGAACAGTGCCGGACACTTTCACTTGCCCATCGAACATGATGTACGCGCGGTCCACAATATCCAGCGTTTGCTCGACATTGTGGTCACTGATGAGGACGCCGATACCCCGGTGGCGCAGTCCTGCCACGATGGTCTGGATGTCGTGGACGGCGATCGGGTCCACCCCGGCGAACGGCTCATCGAGCATCATGAACTTTGGCTGGGTCACCAAGGCGCGCGTGATCTCCAGTCGACGCCGTTCGCCACCCGAAAGCTGGAAGGCTCGGCTGTTGCGTAGGTGCTTGATACTGAGTTCATCCAGCAGCATTTCGAGGCGTTCCTTCCGCTCGGCCGTCGACAGCGGGAGCGTTTCAAGAATCGCCAGGATGTTCTGCTCGACCGTCAGCTTGCGGAAGATGGACGGCTCCTGCGAGAGGTAGCCGATACCATGGCGTGCACGTTGATACATCGGCATGCCGGTAATGTCCCGTCCATCGAGCTTGATGCGGCCCGACTGCGGCTCGATGAGGCCGACGAGCATGTAGAACGTGGTCGTCTTGCCCGCGCCGTTCGGCCCGAGCAATCCAACGATCTCGCCTTGGGCCACGTTCAGCGCGACATCATTCACGACGCGACGGCCGCGGTAGGCCTTCACCAGACCCTCGGCGCTCAGCACCGAGTCTCCGGTGACCGGCAGACTGGCGGTCGGCGTGGGCGTGCGTCCGATACGAGGGGACTCGCCGGTCGCCCTGAGTTGACGCGCCACATCGGCGCGATGCGCGTGAAGCGTCGTCCAGAGTGCCGGGGAGAGTTGCACCGTGGACTCCGGCAAGGACAGGCCATGCTCTGGAATCTCGACCACTCCACCGGCCGCAAGTCGAGGCAAGATCGCCGCCGCCAGATGCGCGCGGACTTCGTCCATCGGGAGCGGCGTTCCGTCGGGATGCCGTTCGATGTACCGGCCGGCGATCGCATGGAGCGCCGCTGAGCCGTGGGCGTCCGCCGCCTCGATGACCGCGCCAAGGGCCAACGCCATCGCCCGCTCGCCGTCAACGACGCGATCGACCAGCGCGCGAGTCTCCTCGAGCGAATACGGCGTGGGCGAAGCGAAATCGGTCATGTCGGTCGGCGAGATAGAGTGACGACGGCGGCGGATAACGGAGCGAACAGCGGAGCCGGATGTTCCGGCAGCGGGACAACGGGCGCGAGCGGTGGCTTCTTGGCGGGCGTCTTCTTGGTGGTGCTATCGGCAAGACTGTCCGGAGCCGGTTCGAGATACAGTCCCGATGCGGAGGAATCTACTCGAACATCTCGAACGGAGCCCGTGTCGAACTGGACGAAGATGCGTTGCCCGCGCACGTAGTTCAGCGCTGGCGGAGCGGTTGGTCCCTTCGGCGAGGCGATCTGGAAGAGCGAACTGGCGTTTCCGAAGGCACGAATCTCCTTGATGCGTGTCTGCTTGCTCGTGTCCGCTGGCACCTGCGTGGTATCGAAGTAGGCAAAGAGGCTGTCGCCACGGAGCATGTCGCGATCGGTCGACTTGATCTTGAGTGTGTCCGCCACGCCCTTCGCCACCGCCCCGCCGATCGCGCGGACTTCCCTCGGTCGCTGGTCGGTGAGTACGACACGGATCGAGTCCGCCTCGACATCCTGCTGCAGCGTCTTCGCTCGCGCGCGGCCTGCTCCGAACGCGTACGCTTCGTCGATCTTCTGCTCCTTGAGCCGCAGATCGATGCGTTCTGCGTTGATCACCAGATCCTTGTTCGTCGCCGTCGCACTATGCAGCGCGAAGACCCGATCGATCTTCTTATCGGTGGTGAACAGGTCGATCGTGTCACCGTTCAGCGTAAACGCCTGGGACGTATCGAGACTGCGAATGCGCGCCGCGCGCACCAGCCGCGCCAGTTGAGTCAGCTTGTTGTAGGCCAGCGAATCGGAACGCCCGGTGATCTTTTCGCGGGTAATGATGACATCACCCCAGCCGAGCACGAGCGTGTCGCCAACGTCTTCAAACCGATCGGCGATGACGATCGTGGGTTGCCCTGGCTTGCCGGTACTGTCCTTCTCGATGAGCTGGGCGGTGGGCCGGTTCGGCGCGACCAGTCGCGCGACCGGACGACCGGGCATGACCCGGTAGTATTCGATGTTCGGCCCGCGGAAAGTACTTCCCGTGGCGAGTTGGGTCGCGACGACACCGCCGTCGGCGAAGAGGCGACCTTCCCGCGTAAAGTAGGTAGCGTGCGCCGCCAGAATCCGCAGCTTATTCGGCTCCTCATACACGACGTTACCGTACATGTTGACGATGCCGGCGGCCTCGTACTGCTCCGCACTGTCGGCACTGATGCGGTTGTTCTCGCCTTGGCAACGCCCAACGAACCCGCCACCAATGAAGGTGTTCGCCGTACTGTCGGGGAGACGCGAATAAAAGAAGCGGGTCTCCGGCGGG